>NZ_WWIC01000118.1:0-39090 GCF_009872555.1 Streptomyces sp. SID5643 | reverse complement strand
CCGGGCAGCAGCGCGGCGCGGGGCGGGCGGCAGGGCCCGCCGCGGCGGCCGGCGATGTCCATGGACAGCTTGATGGCCTGGACGAACTCCACCTGGGAGTCCCAGCGCAGCAGCGGATGCAGTTGGCGGTACAGGGGCAGCGCCGTGCCGAGGTCGCCGCCGACGGCGGCGCGGTACAGCTCGGCGCAGGAGCGGGGCAGCGCGTTCGGATAGCCCGCCACCCAGCCCTTGGCGCCCGCGACGGCCAGCTCCAGCAGGACGTCGTCCGCGCCGATCAGGAGGTCCAGGTCGGGGGCGAGTTCGGCGATCCGGTAGGCGCGGCGGACGTCGCCCGAGAACTCCTTCACGCCGCGGATGTGCCCCTCGCCGTGCAGCCGGGCGAGCAGCTCGGGCACGAGGTCGACCTTGGTGTCGATGGGGTTGTTGTACGCGACGACCGGCAGGCCCGACCGGGCGACCTCGGCGTAGTGGGCGAGGACGGAGCGCTCGTCGGCGCGGTAGGCGTTCGGGGGCAGCAGCATCACCGCGCCGCAGCCCGCCTCACCGGCCTGTTCGGCCCAGCGCCGGGCCTCGGCGGATCCGTACGCGGCGACGCCGGGCATCACGCGCTCCCCGCCGATGGCGGCGACGGCCGTCTCGACGACCCGGGCCCGCTCCTCGGGGGTGAGCACCTGGTACTCGCCGAGGGAGCCGTTGGGCACGACGCCGTCGCAGCCGTTCCCGACGAGCCAGGCGCAGTGCTCGGCGTACCTGTCGTAGTCGACGGAGAGGTCGTCGTTGAGGGGGAGGGCGGTGGCGACGAGGACGCCGCGCCAGGGGTGGTGGTCGGTCATGACAGTCCCTCCTGGGGGTGTTGCCGGGCGAGGACGCCGAGCGGTACGGGACGGGCGAACGGGCGCTTGGCCGGGGTGGGAGCGCAGCCGGCGAGACCGGCGACGGCGGTGGAGCACATCCGGCCCTGGCACCAGCCCATCCCGGCCCGGGTGAGCAGCTTCACGGTGCGTTCGTCGCCCGCCCCGAGATCCAGGGCCTCGCGCACGGACCCCGCACTGACCTCCTCGCAGCGGCAGACGACGGTGTCGTCGGTGAGCTGCTCGGGCCAGTGCACGGGCGGCGTGCAGGCGGAGCCGAGGGCGGCCGCGGAGCGCCGGAGCGCCGCGCGGGCCTTGAGGGCGGCGGGAGCCGGGCCGGGGGCGGTGCCGTGCAGGCGGGCGGCGGCGGAGCAGCCGGCGATGTGCCCCTCGGCGAGGGAGAGGGCGGCGCCGCCGATGCCGGTGGCCTCACCGGCCGCCCATACGCCGGGCACGTCCGTGCGCTGCTCGGTGTCCACGGCCACGGCGGGTCCGTCGAGGCGGCAGCCGAGGCTCTCGGCGAGGTCGGTGTGCGGGAGCATGCCGTGACCGGCGGCGAGGGTGTCGCAGGGCAGGTGCCGTTCGGTGCCGGGCCTGACGTGCCCGCCGGCGTCGAGGGCGGCGACGGTGACACCGGTGAGCCGGTCCTCACCGTGGGCGCGGACGACGGTGTGCCGGGTGAGGACCGGGACGCGGTGGCGCAGCAGCCCGGCGACGTGTCCGGCGCCCTCGGCGAGCTTGCCCGCCAGGGCGGGGGCATGCCGGGCGAGGCGCCGGGGCGCGGTGGACTCGACGAGTGCGGCGACCTCGACGCCTGCCGCCGCGAGCCCGGTCGCCACGGGCAGCAGCAGCGGCCCCGTCCCGGCCACCACCGCTCGGCGCCCCGGCGCCACGAGCCCGCCCTTGAGCATGGCCTGGGCTCCCCCGGCCGTGACGACACCCGGGAGCGTCCAGCCGGGGAAGGGCAGCACCTGCTCGTAGCCGCCGGTGGCCAGGAGCACGGCGCGGGCGGGCACGCCGACGGACTCCTCCTGCTCCGGACCGAGCAGGGCGTGCACGGTGAAGCCGTCCGGCGTGCGCTCCACGCACCACACGTGGTGGTCCGTCAGGACGCGTACGGCACTGGCGGCGAGCCCGTCCCGCAGCCGCTCCCAGGTCCGCCACCCGTGGTGCAGCGCCTCGGGCCTCCTGGCGCCGAGTCCCGCGGCCGGCTGCCGGTAGAACTGGCCGCCGGGTTGCGTCGCGGCGTCGAGGAGCGTGACGAGGACGCCGCGCGCGGAGGCCGCCAGGGCGGCGGCGAGGCCGGCCGGTCCGGCGCCGATCACGGCGAGGTCAGTCGGCATGGTGCGCCTCCTCGTGACCCGTCCCGTCCTGGGCGCCGGTCTCCCCGTGGCCGGTGCCGTCCTGCGTGCCGATCACGTCCCCCGGCCGCACCGGCACCAGGCAGGCCCGTTGGTTGGGGCGGCCGTTGACGGTCACCAGGCAGTCGAAGCAGACGCCGATCCCGCAGAACACGCCGCGCGGGCGGCCCGCGCGCCGGGTGTCACGCCACGAGGTCACCCCCGCCGCCCACAGCACGGCGGCGACTGTCTGCCCGGGCAGCGCCTGGACCGGCCGCCCGTCGAACGTGACCGTGAAGGCGGGTCCGGGCCTGGCCCCGGCAAGCTCCAGCGGGTTCACGCGGCCTCCTCGGTGAAGCGGTCGGGCCGGAACGGTCCGAGGTCCAGATCGGGAGTGCGCCCGGTCAGGACCTGGGCGATCAGCTGCCCCGTGCCGGTGGCGAGCCCGATGCCCGCGCCCTCGTGCCCGCAGGCGTGGAAGAGTCCGGGCGCCCGCGGGTCGGGGCCGATCGCGGGCAGGTGGTCCGGCAGATACGGCCGGAAACCGGCGTAGGTCCGCATCGCCCGCACTCCGGCGAGGAACGGGAAGAGCGTGGTCGCCCCGGCCGCCAGCGCACGCACCGCCGGGAGCGACAGCGACCGGTCGAAGCCGACCCGTTCGCGGCTGGCGCCGATGAGGACCGGCCCGGCCCGGGTGCCCTCCACGACCGGTGAGGTATGCAGCGCCGCGGAGTCGCTCGCGACGTCGGCCACGTAGTCGGCGGCGTACACCTTGTGCCGGATGCGCGGCGGCAGCGGTTCGGTGACCAGGACGAAACCCCTCCGGGGCAGCACCGGCAGGGACACTCCGGCGCGGGCCGCGACCTCACCGCCCCAGGTGCCGGCCGCGTTGACGACCGCCGGGGCGTGGAGGTCGCCCCGGCCGGTCCGCACGCCGCGCACCGCACCGTCCGGGCCGCGCAGGACCCCGGTCACTTCCCGGCCGGTGAGCACCCGGGCCTTCGAGGCGCGCAGCAGGTGTGCCGCCGCGAGGGCGGGCATCACCTGGGCGTCCTGCGGGTAGTGCATGCCGCCCGCGAGGCCGGGGCTCAGGTACGGCTCCAGGTCGGTGAGCCGGCCGGGCGGCACCGGGACCGCGTCGACCCCGGATGCGCGCTGCTCGGCGGCGAGCTTCTCCAGTCCGGCCAGGGCCCGGTCCGTGCCGGCGACGACGACACCGCCCTTGGCCTCGTACTCGACGGCCTCGCCCAGCCCTTCCCGGGCCAGGGCGGCCCACAGCCGGGCGGACAGCAGGGCCAGTTCGAGCTCCGGCCCGGGTTCCTTGTCGGAGACGAGGAGGTTCCCCTCCCCTGCTCCGGTCGTACCGCCGGCCACCGGTCCCCGGTCCACCACGACCGTGTCCAGGCCCGCGCGGGCCGCGTACAGGGCGGTGGCGGCGCCGACGACACCGGCTCCCACCACCACGACATCGCAGGTCAGCGACTCGCTCACGCCAGTACTATGTCACACACCACAGTTTCTGGGAATGGTGCGAGCACGGGCCGGCCGACCGTGCGGGAGCGGTCAGTCGGCCACGGGTACGACCCTCAGGTGGGAGGCGGTGCGCCGTGTGCGGCGTTCCCTGGCCGCGGAGCGGCGCGTCTCGCGCAGGACGAACGTGACCCGGGCGCAGCCCAGTTCTTGCAGTGTCCTGGTCGTCTCGACGACGATCCGGCACTCGGTGGAGCCACGGCGCGGATCCGGGTGGAGCAGCGGCCGTACGGCGCCGTCCTGCTCGACGGCGTCCTCGCCGACCGCGCGGATCCAGTGCGGCAGGCCGTGCCGGTAGGCGGCCTCCATGATCGGGTCCTGGGCGATGTCGCGGCGGATGGCCTGGAGGCCGTGGTCCGGGCCGTGGCTCTCGACGGTCCGGGCGAAGTGCGCGAGCATCGGCAGGCACCAGCTCGCCTCGTGGTCGCCGAGCACCGCGGGGGCGTCGGGGTGGAACAGCACGAAGCGGAGGAAGTTGTCACCCGGCATGGCCGTCGGGTGCGGGCCCGCCTCACGGAAAAGTGACCGGAAGGCGCTGTTGGTCAGCACCACGTCCCAGCAGTGGTCGACGACGAGCGAGGGGAAGGAGACGCCTTCCAGGAGCCCGGCGTAGTCCTCCAGGTAGGCCTGGGCCTCCGGAGTCTCGGGGACGGGCCGCGGTGCCGGCCGCCGCCCTCCTGCCTGATATGCCATCGGGAGGTCACCCCTCTTGCCTGTGCGGCCTTGACGCGGCGCCCCGATCCTGCTGCCCCGGGCTGAGGCGTGTCAACTATCGTGGCATTTCATGCCTGTTGACGGCTGAAATTGGCCACAGTTGTGGCGAGACCTGGATGTGAGTTCGAAGCACCGGCTACGCTCCGGGAAGTTCACGCCGGGGTAGGTCACGGCATCCACTTGTGAGAAGCCTGTGAGATACGTAGGAGATCTGTCGGTGACGGGTGGCTTCGTCGAAGGTCCGGGCGTCACGCCGACGGCCGTGCTACCGGCCGTCGTCTCCCGTGTCGGCGTGCTCGCCGACCGGCTCGGCGTGCCGCACGCCGAGGTCTTCGACATCGGTCGGCTGTCCGTCGCCTCCGGGGTCCCGGCGCCCGTCGTCAAGTCCCTGCTCACCGGCCGGCCGGCGGGCGAACCCGACGTCCAGGCCCGGTTCCTGCAACGCCTGGACCTGCTGCGGAGGACCCGGCTCAAGCCCAACGGCCGCAAGTACACCCAGCAGGAGATCGCCGACGGCGCGGGCATGTCCCGTCAGCAGGCCGGCGCCCTCATCAACGGCGACCGGCGGCCGACCATGGAGCACTGCGACGCCCTCCAGCGGTTCTTCCGGGTGCACGCCGGCTTCCTGACGGCCGAGGACCCCGAGGCGCTGGTGAGCGCCCTCCAGCACACCGAGCAGGAGCTGCTGCAGAAGCTCGCCGACCGCGAGCGGGAGGCGGCCGCTGCGGCGGACGACCCGCTGGAGCGGCTGCTGCAGGACCACGGCGTGCGCGGCATCGCCTGGCGGGCCGCGCAACTGCCCACCGACCAGCACCGCGACAAGGTCGCGGAGTGGCTGGACATGCTCCTGGAGAGCGTCAAGCGGCCCGAGTCGTGACCGTGGGGAGAACTGTGGGCATCGGTAAGGAAATGCGCCGTCTGTGCGGCGAGCTGGTCGCTGAGCTGACCCTCCCCGCGCCCGCTCGGCCCGAGGAGCTGTACGCCGCCCTGTGCGACGGCATGAGCAGACGCCGCGGCCGCCCCGTCCGCTTCCGGACGGCCGCGTTCCCGCCCGGGACCGCCAGCGGGCTCTGGCTGGACATGGCCGAGCAGGACCTCGTCGTGATCGAGGAACGCACCGCACCCGATCACCAGTTGGTGATCCTGGGCCACGAGCTGTGGCACATGAAGGCCGGGCACTGCTCCCACCACGTCGAGGGCGCCGCCGTCGCGGCCCGGCTGCTCGACGACGGTGCCGACCTCCAGGCGACCGTGCTGAAGGTCGCCGCGCGCACCCGCTTCGACCTCGACGACGAGAAGGAGGCGGAGAGCTTCGGCCTGCTGCTCGCCAGCAAGTGCCGGGCCTGGCTCGCCGGTTCGTCGTCGCGCGGGCCGGTGCAGCGGGATCATCTGGCGGGGCGGATCGAGGCGTCGCTGGGGTATCGCGGACCGCAGGGCTGACGGGGCGCGGTCCGCCGCCTCCGCCGAGCGGGCGAACCGGAGGGCTGCGGAGCCGGATTGTCAGTGGTGGGCGGCAAGCTGGAGGGGCGCCACCGTTGTGCGGGGCGTGCGCGCCGCGAGGGCGCGGGACCGACGACGCCGACACGGGGAGAGCCGACCGATGCCCACCGCCGTTCTGACCGACCGCGAACGCACCGCCGTCCAGGCCTATCTGCGGCTGCTGCACACCGTACGGGCCGCTTTCGACGTGGAGGGCGGCCCGCCCCTGGTCCCGCCCACGGTCCTCGCCGAGGCGGAACAGGCCCTGAAGCGCGCGGGCCTGACGGGCAACGAGGAGGCGTTCTTCCGCCTCCTGGAGAACTGGTGCCCGGAGCCGGGCCCCTGACCTGCGCCGGCGGAAGCCGGCTCCGTTGTCCGACGGATGCACCGGGCAGCGGGCTCGAAGCCGGGCCCGCGCTCCGGTGCAGGGCCGGGCCGCGGGCCGGAAGCAAGGACCCGACGCTCCGGCGGAGCGCTCGGCCCGCCGCCCGGGAGCGGTTCGAGGACCGCGGGATCAGGCGTGGGGTACCGCTATCGCCGTCGCGATCAGGCCCCGGCCCGTCGTCCAGCGGCCGTCGAAGTGGTCGACGCGGCGGGTGCCCACCCGTGGGCCGGGGACGAGCAACGTCGCTCGGAAGGTGCCGTCGGCGGTGAGTTCGATGTCGGCCTCCATGAAGTCCAGCCACTTCCCGGTGAGGGGGAACCACGCCTTGTAGACGGACTCCTTGGCGCTGAACAGCAGCCGGTCCCAGTGGATGTCGGGGCGCTCGGCCGCGAGCCCGCGCAGCCGGTCGGCCTCGGCCGGCAGGGACACGGAGGGCAGGACGCCCTCGGGCAGCGGGCCGTGGGCCTCGGCGTCGATGCCGAGGGACGCGAGGTCGGTGGCGCGGACCAGGGCGGCGGCGCAGTAGCCGTCGCAGTGGGTCATGCTGCCGGCCAGCCCGGCCGGCCAGCGGGGGGCGCCGCGTTCCCCGGGCAGGACCGGCTGCGGTGGCACGCCGAGCTTCTCCATGGCCCGGCGCGCGCAGGAGCGCACGGCGGCGAACTCCCTGCGCCGCTTGGCGACCGCCCGGGCCACGAGCGCCGTCTCCTCGGGGTACAGCGGGGTGTCCGCGTCCTCGTGACCGTACGCCTCCACGGCGACCACGGTGTCCGGCAGCAGTTCCTCGATCACCGCTCCTCGCCCTCCCCCGGCAGGATGCGCCGCAGCCGTCCCGGCGGCTGGGCCCGCCTGCGCCACTCGCGTGGGTAGCCCACCGACACCTCTTCGAAGCGCACGTCCTCGTGCCAGGTGGTGCGGGGGATGTGCAGATGGCCGTAGACCATCGTGTGCACGCGGAACCTGCGGTGCCAGTCGGCTGTCAGGTCCGTGCCGCACCACATGGCGAACTCGGGGTGCCACAGGACGTCCGTCGGATGCCGGTGCAGCGGGTAGTGGTTGACCGGGATCACCGGCAGGTCGCCCGGGATTCCGGCGAGCCGTCGTTCGGTCTCGGCGACCCGGGCCCGGCACCAGGCCTCCCGGCTCGGGTAGGGGTCGGGGTGCAGCAGGTACTCGTCGGTGCAGACGATCCCGGTGCCCTCCGCGTACTCCAGGCCCTGCTCCTTGGTCGTGCAGCCGGCCGGCAGGAACGAGTAGTCGTACAGCAGGAACAGCGGCGCCACGGCGACCGGCCCGCCGGGGCCCTCCCAGACCGGGTAGGGGTCCTCGGGTGTCGTCACGCCGAGTTCGCGGCACATATCGACCAGGTATGCGTACCGGGCGACACCGCGCAGGGTGACGGCGTCGCTCGGATGGGTCCACAGCTCGTGGTTGCCGGGCACCCACACGACCTTGCGGAAGCGGGCCGCGAGCGTCTTCAGGGTCCAGCGGATGTCCGCCACGGTCTCCGCGACGTCCCCGGCGACGAGCAGCCAGTCGTCGTCCGTCCCGGGCCGCATCTCCTCCACCAGGGTGCGGTTCTCCGGGTATCCGATGTGCAGATCGCTGATGGCCAGCAGTTGTGCGGCGCCACCGGCCGTCGACGTCACTTCTCGCCCCCTCCGCGCGCACACCGGTCCTCACCAAGAGATCACATCCGCGTGACGGGGAGCAAGGGCGGCCCGGGGGCCGTGGCCGGAGAATTCCTTCACACGCGCGTTGCACGACGGGGCCCGCCGAAGCCGTATGATCTGGCCCAACACCACCGCTACGAACTTCCCTTTCACAGGGGCGGTTTGGTGTCCCTCCCTTCTCCTGCCCGGGCACGGGCTGCTCAGCCCTGCCCGCGAACCGTGAAAGGCGGCCTGCATGGTCTCTCGCGTACGCGTCTGGCTGAACCGCACGTACGCGGAGAACGTCTTCTTCATGGATCAGCTGCGGAGAAATCCCAGCGACCGGGCCGTCGAGATCCACGCCACCCACGGCGACCCCGACTCCCCGGTGCTGGCCGCCGCCGACACCGCCGAGCTGGAGCCCGAGAACCTGTCACCCGCCGGTTACGTCGAGTTCGCGCTGGATCAGTGCGCGCGGCGCGGCATCGACGTGTTCGTGCCCCGGCTGCACCAGTCGGCGGTCGTGGCGCACCGCGCCGAGTTCGAGGCGGCCGGCACGGCGGTGCTGGCGCCGCCGCCCGAGGCCGTGGCCGTCTTCCACGACAAGGTGATCGCCTACGAGGCGGTCCAGGCGATCGGCGTGCCGGTGCCGCCGTGGTACCGGGTCCGTTCGGAGGAAGAACTCCTCGCCGCTGTAGAGGAGTTGGAGGCCGGTGGGCACAAGGCGTGCTTCAAGCCGGCGTCCGGGGCCGGCGGGGTGGGCTTCCGGGTGATCACCCGTACGCCCTTCTCGCTGACGCAGCTGAGCGGGTTCCCGAGCCCGTATGTGCCGTTGGAGCTGGTGCTGGAGGCGCTGCGGCAGGCGGAGGAGCCGGTCGACTGGCTGGTGATGCCGCGGCTGGAGCAGCCCGAGGTGTCGGTGGACTGCCTGACCGGTCCGGACAACCGGGTCCGGCTGGCGGTGGGCCGCACCAAGAACGGCCGCCGCCGGGGGTTCACCCTGCACAAGCAGTGGCTGGACCCCGCCCGGCGGATCGCGGAGGGTTTCGGTCTGCACTACCTGTCGAACATTCAGTTCCGGATGCTCGGCGACCGGCCGGTCCTCATGGACGTCAACACCCGCCCGGCCGGCGGGCTGCACCAGCTGTCGCTGTGCGGGGTCAACGCCCCGTGGGCCGCCGTGCAGCTGGCGCTCGGCGAGGACCCGGGCGAGGTGGTGCCGCCGTTCCTGGGCCAGGACTACACGGTGGTGTCGGGACCGCGTCCGCTGCGGCCGGTGTCGCTGCCGCAGCAGCGGCCGGAAGCGACGGATCCGCTGCCCGCGGTGCCCGCGCCCACCCCGGCCGAACCGGTCGGCTCCCTGGGAGCGGCGGCCCAGGCGCTGCCTCTCTGAGGCCTCAGGCCCTGGCCGCGAGCGCCTCGCGCCAGACGGGGCTGTCGACGTAGTGGTTGTCGAAGCGTTCGGAGGAGTCCTTGATCTCCTGCGGGTCGGCCTCGCCGCGCATCACCCGGCCCAGCAGCCGGAGATAGTCGAAGCGCCCCGCGCCCGGGGTGAAGACGAACAGCACGTCGGCTGTCGCACCGGGCGCGGCGGCGAAGGCGTGCGGGGTGTGCGGCGGTACGAGGAGGAAGTCACCGGCTCGCAGCACGGTGATCTCCTCGCCCACCAGCACCTGGAGCGCGCCGTCGATCACGTGGAACATCTCGGACGCCTCGGTGTGCAGGTGGGCGGGCGCGCCGACCGCCCCCTCAGCGAACGTCGACCGGTAGGCGGTGAGCCGCCCGCCGGTGTCCCCGGAGTCGGCGAGCAGGGTCATCACGCTGCTGGGGTCGCGCGTCGTCTCGGCCTCGGCGGCGCGGGTGAGGACCGGTGCGAAGCCGCTGCCGTCGCCCGTCCCGGTCTCTGCCGTCGTCATGACATCTTCGTTCTGTGTCGTCGTCATGACCATGACCCTACGGAGCCGGGCGACCCATGGCAGGGGGCATTCCGCTGCCGTAATCATGGGTCAATTCGGCAGCGTCAGAAGCGGCCGCCGCCCCGGTACAGCTCCAGTTCTCCTTCCAGTTCGACGGCCAGCACCGTGGCGTGCGGGTCGAGGTCCGAAGCCGTCGGGGGTTCGATCCAGAGGATGCCGGGTGTCTCGTGGAGGCCGCCGGTGACCTGGTGGGCCAGTTCCGTGCCCCTGCCCAGGACCGAGACCCGGCGGACCTTGTTCAGCAGGCCCCGGACGTTGATCTCGGCGCGCGGGGCGTCGAAGAGGATCAGATACAGGGTGCGGCGGTCCGTGGAAAGGGTGCTCGGGCCGTAGTGGTGTCCGGGCGGGAGCCCTCGGACGGTGCCATACACCGCTTCGGCGTGCCGGGCGATCCAGTCGCCGAGCCCTTCCAGTCGCCGCGCCTGCTCGTCGGTGATCGTGCCGTCCTCCCGCGGGCCGACGCTGAGGAGCAGGTTGCCTCCGCCGCCGACGGTCTCGGTGAAGTAGCGGATGAGCTGGTCGACGGACTTGTGGTGGTGGTCGTGGTGCTGGTGGCCCCAGGAGTCGTTGATCGTGAGGCACAGCTCCCAGGGGCCCTCCGGCGGGATGAGGGGGGCGCCCTGCTCGGGGGTGGCGTAGTCGCCCTCGCTCAGCATGCGGGCGTTGAAGACGACGTCCGGTACCTCGGAGCGGATGAGGGCGGCCAGTTCGGGGATGCGCCACTGCTCCTCGCTGCGGTCCCACTCGCCGTCGAACCACATCAGGTCGGGCCGGTAGCGGCGGGTGAGTTCGCGGATCTGGCCGTCGCGGTAGGCGAGGAACCTCTCCCAGGCGTCCAGGTCCTCGGACTCGGCGGCGGTCTCGGAGTAGCGGTTGTCCTCCAGCTCCGGCGGGCGGCCTGGCTTGCGGGTGGAGGCGTAGTCGGGGTGGTTCCAGTCGGAGTGGGAGTAGTAGAGGCCGACCTTGAGGCCCTGCTCCCGCAGGGCCTCGGCGTAGCCGGCGATCAGGTCACGGCCCACGTTCAGGTCGCCGTACGCGGTGTCCCACAGGGCGACCCCGTCGTGGTGGCGGCTGGTCAGGACGGCGTACCGGGCGCCGGCCCGGGCGAAGAGCCTCGCCCAGTCGCGCGGGTCGTAGCGGGTGGCCGTGAACCGGTCGAGCTGGGACATGTACCGGTCGTGCGGAACGATGTCGTCGTAGAACGACCAGGACTCCTGGACGCCGTCGACGGCGTAGATGCCCCAGTGCACGAAGATGCCGAGCTTGGCGTCCTCGAACCACGGCTGCACGGCCATGAGGTCAGCCCCTCCGCAGCCGCAGGGTCAGGATCTGGAAGGGCCGCAGCGTGACGGCGACGGCCCCGTCGGTGATCTCCGCGTCCTCCAGCGGGCGTTCCAGCAGGTCGGTGATCTGGGCGCCGGCCAGCGGGAACCCGGTGCGCAGGGTGCCGGTGGCACGGCCTCCGCGGGACTCGTAGAGCCGTACGACGACGTCGCCGGAGGCGTCGTCGGCGAGCTTGACCGCCTCCACGGTCACGCCCTCGCCCTCCGCGGAGACGACCGGTTCGGGGGCGCCCGCCGCGTCGGCCACCCGCAGCGGCAGGTTGAGGGAGTAGCCCTCGGCGACGGCGTCCTCGATGGTCGCGCCGGGCAGCAGCGCGTAGGTGAAGCGGTGGCGGCCCTGGTCGGCCTCGGGGTCGGGGATGCGCGGGGCGCGGACCAGGCTGAGGCGGACGGTGGTGGTGGTGCCGCCGTCCTCGCGGACCGTGCGGGAGACGTCGTGGCCGTACGTCGAGTCGTTGATGACGGCGACGCCGTAGCCGGGTTCGCCGAGGTGCACCCAGCGGTGGCCGGAGACCTCGAAGCGGGCCGCCTCCCAGCTGGTGTTGGTGTGGGTGGGGCGCTGGATGTGGCCGAACTGGATCTCGGCGGAGGAGTGCGGGGCGCGGATGTCGACGGGGAAGGCCGCCTTGAGGATCTTCTCGGTCTCGTGCCAGTCGATGTCCGTCTCGATGTCGATCCGGGGGCTGCCGGCGCGGACGGTGATCGTCTGGGTGATCGTGGAGCCCTTGCCGAAGGACCGCTCGACGCGGATGGCGCCGATCAGCGGGTCCTCCTCGACGACCGCGACGGACGACGCGTCGAGGAGGTCCGTGTAGCGGTTCCTGTAGTGCTTGTCGATGTCCCAGGCGTCCCAGTAGTTGGGCAGGTCGGTGTGGAGGCGAAGCAGGTTGCCGGGCTCGGCGAGGACCTCGCGGCCGGCCCGCAGGTCGCGGACCGACGACAGGGTGCCGTCCTCGGCGACCTCCACGCGGACCAGTCCGTTGTCCAGGACCAGGCCGTCCACCGTGACCGGCTGCGGGGGCGCCGCGTCGGTGAGGGGCGCGGAGCCGCTCGCGGGCACCTCCACGTACACCGGTGCGCCGTCGGCGGTGCGGACCACTTCGGCGCGGTCGTAGGGGCTGGTGTTGAAGACGCGGGTCCCGCCGGTGCCGAGCGCGGCCACCGCCTCGGCGGTCAGGGCGTGCAGCTCCCGCGCGACACGGGCGTACTCGGCCTCGGCCTCGCGGTGCACCCAGGCGATGGAGGAGCCGGGCAGAATGTCGTGGAACTGGTGCAGCAGCACCGTCTTCCAGAGCCGGTCCAGCTTCTCGTGCGGGTAGGCGTATCCCGGCGCGTGCAGCGCGGCCGTGGTCGCCCAGAGTTCGGCCTCGCGCAGGAGGTGCTCGGAGCGGCGGTTGCCCTGCTTGGTGCGGGCCTGGGAGGTGTAGGTGGCGCGGTGCAGCTCCAGGTAGAGCTCGCCGACCCACACCGGCGCGTCCGGATACTCCTCGCGGGCCTTGGCGAAGAACTCGTCGGGGTGTTCGACGACGACCTTCGCGGAGCCCTCCAGGTCGGCCAGCCGGCGGGCCCGTTCCATGATCTCGCGGGTGGGGCCACCGCCGCCGTCGCCCCAGCCGAAGGGCGCCAGGGAGCGGGAGGCGCCGCCCTTCTCCTGGTAGTTGCGGACCGCGCGGGACATCTCCTCGCCGCTGAAGCGGGCGTTGTAGGTGTCGACCGGCGGGAAGTGGGTGAAGATGCGGGTCCCGTCGATGCCCTCCCACCAGAAGGTGTGGTGAGGGAACCGGTTGGTCTGGTTCCAGGAGATCTTCTGGGTGAGGAACCACTCGTTCCCGGCGAGCTTGGCGATCTGCGGATACGCCGCGTTGTAGCCGAAGGAGTCGGGCAGCCACACGCCCTTGGTCTCGATGCCGAAGTGGTCCATGAAGAACCGCTTGCCGTGGATGAACTGGCGGGCGACGGCCTCACCGCCGGGCAGGTTGCCGTCGGACTCGACCCACATGCCGCCGACCGGCGCCCACTGGCCGTTCTTCACCGACTCCTGGATGCGGGCCCAGACCTTGGGGTAGTTGTCGCGCACCCACTCGTACTGCTGGGCCTGGGAGCAGGCGAAGATGAAGTCGTCGTACTCGTCGGCGAGCGAGGTGACGTTGGAGAAGGTGCGGGACGTCTTGCGCTTGGTCTCGCGGATCGGCCAGAGCCAGGCGGAGTCGATGTGGGCGTGCCCCACGCCGGAGATGGTGTGCGCGCTGGCGTGCGCGGGCTTGGACAGCACCGGCTTGAGCGCCTCCCGGACCGCGGCGGCCGAGCCGGAGACGTCGTCCAGGTCGAGCAGGTCCATGGCCCGGTCGAGGGCGTGCGCGATCTCGTGCCGGCGCGGGTCGTGCCCGCCGAGCTCCAGCATCAGCTCGCGCAGCACCTGCACGTCGAGGTCGAGGTGCCAGACCTCCTCGTCGAGGATCGCGAGGTCGGCGGCGCGGAAGGTGTAGAGGGGCTTGTCGCCGGCGGTGAGCTTGTCGCCGAGCGGGGTGGTCTTCGAGAAGTTGTCCGCGAGGATGTCCGGGTTGGAGGCGGCCTCGACGAGGTAGTCGACGCTCTCGCCGCCGCGGGCGGGGTTGGCGATGGCCACGTACTGGTTGAGCGGGTTGACGGCCTTCAGCGGGGTGCCGTCGGTGAGGTGGACGAGGGCCTCGGCCTGGTTGCCGGGCCAGTCGCCGGTGAAGCCGAGGTCGATGACGGCCTCGACGCGCTTGCCGGCCCATTCGGCGGGCACCTGTCCGCGCATGCGGAACCAGGTGGTGCCCCAGGGCGGGCCCCACGGGGTGCCCATCGCGAACGGCTCGTAGGAAGCGGCGGCCGCCTCCTCGAACGGGACCGGCTCCCCCGGGGCCTGCCAGGCCTCCACCTCGAAGGGGACGGTGGCCGCGTAGACCGCGGTCCTGATGCGCTGGTCGTGAAGGCGCTGCACGCGCTCCTCGATGCGGCGGCTTTCGTCGTGCATGGGATGTCTCCAGGAAGCGGGAAGAGCGAGCAGGCGGGAAGCGGTGGGGGAAAGCGCTTACCGAACGGCGTTCACCTAAGGTACGCCAACCCCGGGTGGACGTCGGTGTAGCCCTCGACCAGCCTGCGGGCCACGTTGACGGAGTCGACCAGGGGGTGCAGGGCGAAGGCCTTCACGGCCGTCGCGCGGGAGCCCGATCCGGCGGCGGCCAGCACCTCGCGCTCGACCGCCTTGACCGCGCAGACCAGGCCGGTGGCGTGGCCGGGCAGCGGGTCGACGGTGACGGGGTGGGCGCCGTTGGCGTCGACGAGGCAGGGGACCTCGATGACGGCGTCCGCGTCCAGGACCGACAGCGTGTGCCGGTTGCGGACGTTGAGGATCAAGGTGGTGCGCTCGTCCCGGGCGATCGCCCGCATCAGCGCGAGCGCCACCTTCTCGTAGCCGCCGGACAGGTCGTCCTCGTCGCGTTCGCCGGCGCCCGCGGTCTCGCGGTTCTCGGCCATGTACGTGGCCTCGCGCTCGGCGCGGGTGCGGTCCCAGACCTTCAGGGCCGGGGCGTGCGGGTTCTTCATCTCGGCGTAGAAGCGGGCCTGCTGGTCGTGCAGGAAGGCGCCGCGGGTCTTCTCGGCCTGCTGGTAGGCCCGGACGGCCTCGCGGTTGAAGTAGTAGTAGTGCAGGTACTCGTTGGGGATCGCGCCCAGGGAGCGCAGCCAGTCGGCACCGAAGAGCTTGCCCTCCTCGAAGGAGCCGAGCAGGTCCGGGTCGGCGAGCAGCCGCGGCAGCTCGTCGCGGCCGGCGACGCGCAGGCCGCGCACCCAGCCGAGATGGTTGAGGCCGACGTAATCGATCCACGCCTCCCCCGGGTTCTCCACACCGAGCACCCGGGCGATACGCCGGCCGAGACCGACCGGGGAGTCGCAGATGCCGATGACCCGGTCGCCTAGGTGGCGGGACATGGCCTCGGTGACCAGTCCGGCGGGGTTGGTGAAGTTGATGACCCAGGCGTCGGGGGCGAGCCGGGCCACCCGCTGGGCGATGTCGACGGCGACCGGGACCGTGCGCAGGCCGTAGGCGATGCCGCCCGCCCCCACCGTCTCCTGGCCCAGCACGCCCTCGGCCAGGGCCACGCGTTCGTCGTTCGCGCGTCCCTCCAGTCCGCCGACGCGGATCGCGGAGAACACGAAGTCGGCGCCGCGCAGGGCCTCGTCGAGGTCGGTGGTGGCGCTCACCTCGGGCGCGTCGGCCACTCCGGCCGCCTGCTCGGCGAGGACACGGGTCACCGCCGACAGACGCCCGGCATCCAGGTCGTGCAGGACGACGTGGGTCACCCGGCCCTCGGCGTGGTCCTGGAGGAGCGCTCCGTACACCAGCGGCACGCGGAATCCTCCGCCGCCCAGAATCGTCAGCTTCACCGGGTTCCTCCGATACGGCGGGCCGCGTGCGGCATGTGACGGGAACCGGACACGCGCCACCTCCTTGAACGTGCTTCAGGGCCTCGGGCCGGTGCCGGCCCGGCCGGTGTCGAGCGTGGGGGACCTTGCCGCGCACCGGACGGCGGGGCGGCCTGAGCCGACGGCTGTCCCGCCGCGACCGGGGGAGGGTTCACGCCTGCCCCTTTCCCGCCACGACCACCTCGACGCCCGCCTCCTGGAAGGAGGCCCGCGTCGCGGCGTCGACCGGCGCGTTCGTCACCACCGCGTCCAGTTCCTCGGGACCGCAGACCTTCGCCATCCCGTGCCCCGGGAACTTCGCCGCGTCGGCGAGCAGCACCACCTTCTCGCCTGCCTTGATCATGGCGCGCTTGACCGGCACCTCCACGACCGTCGTGTCCATGACCTGACCGCCGGGCCGCACCCCGCTGGTGCCGAGGAAGAGCCAGTCGGCGTGCAGCTGGCGCAGGTTGTCCTCGGTGAGGAAGCCGACCAGGGAGCGGTACTCGCGGCGGACCATGCCGCCGAGCAGGACCAGCTCGATGCCCTCGTCGTCGGCGAGTTCCTCGTAGACCACCAGGTTGCTGGTGACCACGGTGAGGCGGCGGCCGTGCAGTTGCCGGGCCAGGCGGTAGGCCGTCGTCCCGATGTCCAGCAGAACCGACTGGCCGTCCCTGATCATCGCGGCGGCCCGTTCGGCTATGGCGTCCTTCTCGCTGACGCGCACCTCGGCGACCTCGGCGAAGGGCTGGTCGCCCTCCTCCACGACGGCGCCGCCGTGCACCCGCGTGAGCAGGCCGTCTTCTTCCAGTTTGACCAGGTCACGCCTGATGGTGGCGGGACTCACTCCCAGTTGCTCCGAGAGGTCGGTCACGGCCGCGGGCCCGCCGGCGCGCAGGGCCCGCAGGATGAGTTGGTGTCGTCGTTCTGCCAGCACGGCGTGCACATTACTCGTCATCTCCAATCATCGCCATGCTTATTTCTGCTCGGGTATTGACCAATCTCGCCGAAGCAGCGCACGATTCCGGTCACCGAAATGAAGAGTTTTGACGATCTCCGTTGAAGCCGTGAGCGAGAGGACACATCCGTGGACGGTGACCGGCCCGATGTGCTGCTGACCGGGCTGCTCTTCTACGACCTCGTCCTCACCGGGCTCGGCAAGCCGCCGACGCCGGGCGAGGAGATCTGGGCCCGGGGCATGGGCTGCGGCCCGGGCGGCATCGCCAACCTCGCGGTGGCCGCCTCCCGCTTCGGCCTCACCACCTCCCTGGCCACGGTGTTCGGCGACGACTTCTACGGCGCGTACTGCCGGGACGTCCTGTGCGGCCAGGAAGGCGTCGACCTCTCGCTCTCCCGGACGGCGGACGGCTGGCCGACTCCGGTCACCGTCTCCGTCGCCCACGGCCACGACCGGGCCCTGCTCACCCACGGCCAGGAGCCGCCGTACTCGCAGGACGTGCTGGTGGGCGACCCGCCCGGCGCGCGGACCGCCCTGGTGCACCTGGAGGCCCGGCCGCGCGAATGGCTCGCCAAGGCCGCCGCGAACGGTACGAAGATCTACGCCGACGTCGGCTGGGACCCCTCCCGGCAGTGGTCGTCGGCCCTCCTGGAGCAGCTGGCCCTGTGCCACGCCTTCCTCCCGAACGAGGCCGAGGCGATGGCCTACACCCGCACCGACAGCGCGATGGCCGCGCTCGGCACGCTCTCGGAGCTGGTGCCGGTAGCCGTGGTGACCCGGGGCGGGGACGGCGCCATCGCCGTCGACCAGATCACCGGCGAGTACGCCGAGGTCCCGGCCCTGGACACCGACGTCCTGGACGCGACGGGCGCCGGTGACGTCTTCGGCGCGAGCTTCGTCGCGGCGTCCCTCGGCTGCTGGCCGCTGGCGGAACGGCTGCGGTTCGCGGTGCTCGCGGCCGGGCTGTCCGTCGGGCACCACGGCGGCGCCCTCGCGGCCCCCGGCTGGTACGGCGTCGAACGCTGGTGGAGCTCCCTGAGCGACCCCGGGCTGCGCCGCGCCTACGGCTTCCTGGCCGACCGCATCCCGGCCGACCCCGGGCCGCCCGTGCACCACGCCCCCGTCACCCCGCCCGCCCCTCACACCCCCGTCGGTCCGCGCGCCTGAGAAGGGCCGCACGGACCCTCCCGCCCCTCTCCACGTCGAACAGGAACAACAGGAGTGCCCCGTGGACCTTTCTCGTAGAGGCTTCCTCCAGGCCGCCGCGCTCACCGCGGCCGCCTCCGGTCTGACCGTCGCCTGCGGCGGCGGCTCCGGCTCGACCGGCAGCAAGAACGGCAAGAACCTCACCCTGTGGTACTGGGGAGGCGCGCTCAGCGACAAGGTGGTCGCCGAGGCGAAGACGCACTTCAGCGGCCAGGTGAAGCTGACCGCCGCCTCCATCGGCGGCGACTTCAAGCAGAAGCTGACGACCACCCTCGCGGCGGGCGCCTCCGTGCCCGACATCACCGGCATCAAGGGCGAGGACATGGCGTCCTTCCTGCCCAACGCGAACCGCTTCCTCGACCTGAACGACCTGGGCTTCGAGAAGCTCGCGCCGCAGTACCTGGACTGGAAGACGAAGCTCGCCCGGACCGAGGACGGCAAGCAGATCGGCTTCCCGATCGACATCGGCCCCACCGCGCTCTTCTACCGCGCGGACATGTTCGACGAGGCCGGGCTGCCCACCGACCCCGACAAGGTCGCCGCCCGGGCCGGGAGCTGGGAGGAGTACTTCGCCCTGGGCACCGAGCTGCGCGCGAAGGTGCCGGGCACCTACCTGGTCAACAATATCGGCTCGGTCTTCACCATGGCGGTCGGGCAGGGCACCGAGCGGTTCATCGACCGGGACAACCGTTTCATCGGCGACCAGGACCACATCCGCAAGGCGTGGACGACGGCGGTGCGCCCCTACACCCTCGGCCTCGACGCCAAGATCAACGACAACACCTGGAACGCCGCCGTCGGCAAGAGCCTCAGCACCGAACTCGGTGCGGCCTGGCACGCCCTGGACATCGAGCAGGCCGCCCCGAAGACCAAGGGCAAGTGGCGGGTCTGCGCGATGCCCGGCGGACCGGCCAACCAGGGCGGCTCCTACCTGGCCCTGCCCAAGCAGTGCCGGAACCCCGAAGAGGCGTTCAAGATCATCAGCTGGATCCTCAGCCCGGAGAACGACGCCCGCGGCTTCGCCGACGCCGCCATCTTCCCCGCCGCGCCGGCGGCGTACGCCATGCCGGCCATGACGGGCGGCGACCCCTTCTTCGGCGGGCAGAAGGTCATCGAGGTCTTCGGTCCCGCCGCCAAGGCCATCCCGGCCGCCTACGAGGCACCCGCCGACGCCGCCGTCATGGCGCCCTTCATGACCGAGCTGTCCAGCATCGAGGCCAAGGGCAAGAAGCCCGACGCCGCCTGGAAGGACGCGGTCGCCCAGGCCAGGCAGATCGCCCGGCGACAGGGGGTGAACTGAGGTGTCATCACCTCCGGTCACCGGTTCCGCCACGGTGCCCCGGCACCACGGCGGGCCCGGCCCGGCCCGCTTCCGCCCGCGGCGCACGCCCGCCGGCGCCGTGCGGCCGGGGCGACGGGGGGTGCTGTCCCACTGGCGGCAGTACCTCGCGATCTCGCCCTTCTTCCTGATCTTCGGCGTCTTCTCGCTCTTCCCGGTCTTCTACTCGCTGTATCTCGCCTTCCAGCGCTGGGACGGCATGGGCACCGTGCAGTTCGTCGGCCTGGACCAGTTCCGGTTCCTGTGGGACGACCCGGTCTTCTGGCTGTCGATCCGCAACACCCTGGTGATCTGGGTGCTGTCCACCGTCCCCACCCTGTTCGGCGCCCTGGTGCTGGCGACGCTGCTGCATTCGGTGCGCCGTTTCAAGGGCTTCTACCGCATCGCCCTCTACATACCGAACGTCACCTCGATCGTCGCCGTGTCGATCTTCTTCGGGGCGGTGTTCAGCAACAACTTCGGTCTGGTCAACGCGATCCTGGGCACGGTCGGCATCTCGCCCGTGCCGTGGCTGAGCAACCCGTGGCTGATCAAACTGGTCATCGCCCTGCTGATGACCTGGATGTGGACCGGCTACAACATGATCATCTACCTGGCCGGCCTCCAGGCCATCCCCACCCAGATCTACGAGGCGGCCAGGCTGGACGGCGCCGGCCCGATCCGCACGTTCTTCCAGATCACCATGCCGATCATGCGGCCCATCATCCTGTTCACGGTGATCATCTCGACCATCAACGGCCTGCAGAGCTTCAGCGAGCCCCAGGTCCTGTTCGGCAGCAACGCCGCCAACCCGAACCTCGGCGGTCCCGGCCAGGCGGGCCTGACCACGCTTCTGTACTTCTACCAGTCGGCCTTCGTCAACAACGACTACGGCTACGGCGCGGCCATCGTGTGGGCCTTCTTCGTACTGATCATGGTGCTGGTCGTCGTCAACTGGCGCGTCGTCCAGCGCGGGAGGAAGTCATGACCGCAGTGGTCCCGAGGCGGTCACGGCGTCCCAGGGGCCTGACCGCGCACATCGTCCTCGTCCTGGCCGTCCTGATCTCGGTCTTCCCGTTCGCGTGGACGATCGTCATGGCGACGAACACCACCGAGGACATCTACAAGAGCCCGCCGAAACTGACCTTCGGCTCCCACCTGCTGGAAAACATCCGGCACGTGCTCGACACCATCGACTTCTTCGGATCGATGCTGAACACGGTCGTCGTCGCGTCCGTCACCACCGTCCTGGTGCTGTTCATCGACTCCCTCGCGGCGTTCGTCTTCGCCAAGTTCGACTTCCCCGGGCGCAAGGTGCTGTTCGCGACGCTGGTCGGCTTCATGATGCTGCCGCTCCAGCTGGCCGTCCTCCCCCAGTTCATCCTCATGTCGGACATCGGCTGGGTCGGCACGCTCAAGGCGCTGATCCTGCCCGCCCTCGCCAACGCCTTCGGCATCTTCTGGCTGCGCCAGTACATAGAGAACGGTGTGCCGGACGAACTCCTCGACGCGGCGCGCATCGACGGTGCGGGCTTCTTCCGCCAGTACTGGAACATCGTGCTGCCGATGATCAGGCCGGCGCTGTCCTTCCTCGCGATCTACGCCTTCGTCAACGCGTGGAACGACTACATATGGCCGCTCGTCGTGCTCAACGACCCCGCCCACCTCACCCTCCAGGTGGCGCTGGCCCAGCTCCACGTCGGCCACACCACCGACTACAGCATGGTCATGGCCGGTGTGCTCATGGCGTCCGTGCCGCTGGTCGTGGTCTTCACGATCTTCGCCCGCGGGTTCATCGCGGGCGCCACGGAGGGGGCGGTGCAGGGCAGTTGAGCGCCCCCTTCCGGCCGCGCCCCGAAGGGGGCGCGGGGAACTGGGCGACCAGCCACCGCGGTGGCGCAGCCAGGGGGCCGGCGGTCGGTCCCGAGCCCGTAGCAGTCACACAGGAGAGGCACCCCCGTGACGGAGGTCGACTCCGGGGCCCGACGCCCCAAGGTCCTCGTCGTCGGCATGGACGGCCTGCGCCACGACCGGCTGACCCGCTCGCCGGCCAACGCCCCGGTGCTGCACTCCCTGATGGCCGCAGGCGCCGTCGGCACGAGCCTGCTGCCCTATGGCCGAGCCGACGACGGGCCCCCCACCGGCTTGGCCCACACCGACTCGGGGCCGGGCTGGTCGAGCATCCTCACCGGCGTGTGGCCCGACCGCCACGGGGTCACCGGCAACGACTTCAAAGGCGCCGACTACGCCCGCTACCCCGACTTCCTGACCCGCGCCGCCCGCGCCCGGCCCGGTCTGCGCACGGCGGCCGCCGTGTCCTGGCCGGCCCTGGTGCGCCGCGGCGCACTCGGCCGGGCCATCGGCCGCCGTGTGCGCCCCAACGGTGAACGCAGGGGGTACGCGACCGCGGACCGCCGCGTCGCCCGCACCGTCCTGCGCTGGCTCACCGAGGGCGACCCGGACGCCCTGTTCGTCTACTTCGGCGCCACCGACGAGGCCGGTCACGCCACGGGCCCCCTCTCCCCCGCCTACGACCGGGCCCTCCTCGACCAGGACGCCCACCTCGGGCGGCTGCTGGAGGCGATCGACGCCCGGCGCGCGGACCCGGGGCGCCCCGAGGAGCGCTGGACCGTGCTGGTCACCACCGACCACGGGCACCTCGACTCCGGTGGCCACGGCGGCGACTCGCGTGCCGAACGGGAGGTCTTCGTCATCCTCGCCGAGCCCGGCGGACCCGCGGGCACCCGGCTCGACTCGCCCCGCCTCATCGACATCGCCCCCACGGTCCTGGACCGCCTGGGCATCCCCCTCGACCCCGCCTGGGACCTTCAGGGCCGTGTCCTGCCCGGTCCCACGACTTCGGAATGGTCATGACCGACGCACACCCCGACCCCCTGATCGCCCTCCGCCCCTGGCAGGCACCCGAGGTGACCTCCTGGGGCCGGCTGCCGATGAACGCCGTCGACCGGCGCTCCGGAGCCGTCCCGCTCGACGGTGACTGGCGCTTCCAGCTGCTGCCCGCGCCGGACGCGCCGCCCGGGGAGGTCTGGTCGTCGTCGTACGTACCCGGCGTGTGGACCCTTCAGGGAACGGACGATCTTCCGCAGTATCTGAACACCCGCATGCCGTTCGCCGAGTTCCCGCCGGACGTGCCCGCCGCCAACCCGACCGGGGTCTACGAGCGGGTGGTGGACGTGCCCGCCGCGTGGACCGGGCGGCGGATCGTGCTCCAGGTCGGGGCCGCCGAGAGCCTGCTGCTCGTGCACGTGGACGGGCGGCCCGTCGGGATCTCCAAGGACGCGCACCTGGCCGCCGAGTTCGATCTGACGGACTCGGTGCGCCCGGGAGAGCGGGCGACCGTGCGCCTGACCGTGGTGAAGTGGTCGGACGCGTCGCACATCGAGGACCAGGACCAGTGGTGGCACGGCGGGATCACCCGTTCGGTGCTGCTGTACGCCACCGACCCGCTGCATCTCGCGGACGTGACCGTGCGGGCCCGGCGGGACGGCGACCTGCTGGTGGAGTGCCGGGTGCGGGACGCCGGCGGGGCGCTGCCCGGGGGCTGGTACGTCAGCGGGGAGCTGGACGGGCAGCCGCTCACGCAGGACGCGGAGTTCGACCGGGCCAACGCCGAGGACGAGCGCGTCTCCGACTTCCTGGGGGAGGCCCGGCTGCGCGCCGCCGTGCCTCAGGTGCGCACCTGGAACGCCGAGACGCCCGAGCTGTACGGCCTGACCGTCCGCCTGCACCGCGCCGACGGCACCGTCGCCGACACCTCACGGCACCGCGTCGGCTTCCGGGACGTCGAGATCGTCGGCCGGGACCTGCTGGTCAACGGTGAGCGGGTGTTCATCCGGGGTGTGAACCGGCACGACTTCCACCCGCTGACGGGACGCACGGTGTCGTACGACGACATGCGCGCGGACCTCGTCCTGCTGAAGCGGTTCGGCTTCAACGCGATCCGCACCGCGCACTACCCGAACGACCCGGCCCTGTACGACCTGGCCGACGAGCTCGGGTTCTACGTCGTCGACGAGGCGGACATCGAGTCCCACGATCACGCGCACGAGATCGCCGACGACCCGCGCTATCTGGGCGCCTTCGTGGACCGGGTCGCGCGGATGGTGCTGCGGGACAAGAACCACCCGTCCGTCGTCATCTGGTCGCTGGGCAACGAGTCCGACTACGGCGCGAACCACGACGCGGCGGCGGGCTGGGTGCGCCGGCACGACCCGACCCGGCCGGTGCAGTACGAGGGCGCGGCCAAGCGCGGCTGGGCGGATCCGGGCCTGGCGTCGGACATCGCCTGCCCCATGTACGCGCCGCTGGAGGAGTGCCTGGCGCACGCCCTGTCCGGCACCCAGACCAAGCCGCTCATCCAGTGCGAGTACTCGCACGCCATGGGCAACAGCAACGGCACGCTGGCGGACCATTGGGCGGCCATCGAGGCCACCCCGGGTCTTCAGGGCGGGTTCATCTGGGAGTTCTGGGACCACGGCATCCTCCAGCGTGTGAACGACGGCAGACCGGCCGGGCGTGGGGGCGCCGGGCTCTATGACAACGGTGTCGCCGCGCCCGGGCATCGCTGGGCCTACGGCGGCGACTTCGGGGAGACGGACCACGACGGCGCCTTCATCGCCGACGGTGTCGTCTTCCCCGACCGGACCCCCAAGCCCGTGATGTTCGAGCACCGGGAGACCGCCGCTCCGGTGCGCATCGACTGCTTCCGGCACGAGGGCGTCGTGCTGGGCAACCACCAGCACTTCCGGGGCCTGGACTGGCTGTCCGGCGAGTGGGAGCTGTCCCTCGCCGACGGCACCACCCTGACGGCGCCCG
Source organism: Streptomyces sp. SID5643 (assembly GCF_009872555.1). Classification (NCBI taxonomy): domain Bacteria; kingdom Bacillati; phylum Actinomycetota; class Actinomycetes; order Kitasatosporales; family Streptomycetaceae; genus Streptomyces; species Streptomyces sp. SID5643. The sequence continues at coordinate 15,077 of NZ_WWIC01000118.1, read as the reverse complement.
CCGGGCTGCCCGATCTCAGGCCGGGTGAGACGGCCGCGGTGCCCCTGCCGTTCGAACTGCCCGCGGAGGGCGGCGAGGCGTGGCTGACGCTGCGGGTCACGACGGCCGGGGACGAGCCGTGGGCGCCGCGCGGGACGGTCGTGTGCCTGCCGCAGGTGCGGTTGCGGGTGGCGCCCCCGCCGGTGCACACCCGGGCCCCGGACGGCCCGGTCGAGGTCGATGAGGACGGGCTGCTCGTCCATCCGCTGTTGACGGCCGCTCCCGTGCTGTCGCTGTGGCGGGCGCCGACCGACAACGACGAACTGGGCGGCATGGCGGCCCGCTGGCGGGACTGGGGGCTGGAGGCACCCGCCCGCGAGGTCGTCTCCGTGCGGCGTGCCCCGGGCCGGGTGACCGTGGTGTCCGACTACGTCTGCGCGGGCGGGACCGTCCGGCACGAGCAGGTGCTGACGGCCGTGGACGGCGCCCTGGTCGTGGACGAGAGCGCCGAACTGCCCGAGGTGCTGGACGACGTGGCCCGGGTGGGGACGGTGTTCGAGACGGTCCCCGGGCTGAACCTGCTGGAGTGGTTCGGGCAGGGCCCCTGGGAGTCGTATCCGGACCGGGCCGCCGGTGCGCCCGTCGGCCACCACTCCCTCCCGGTGGACGAACTGTTCACGCCCTATCTGCGGCCGCAGGAGAGCGGAGGGCGGCACGGCGTGCGACGGTTCACCCTGTCCGCACCGGACGCCACCGGACTCGCGGTGCGGCTGGACCGGCCCCGGCAGGTCTCCGTGACCCGGCACCGCGCGGCCGGTCTCGCCGCCGCCGCACACCATGACGAACTGGTGCCGCGGGCGGGGTGCGTGGTGCACATCGACGCGGCGCACCGCGGGCTCGGCACGGCGTCGTGCGGTCCCGACACCTTCGCTTCCTACCTCGTCGCGACAGGCGTCCATCGCTGGAGCTGGTCCCTGCGCGTCCTCTGAGTTCTCCCCCCTCTCTCGATCATCCGTCTCAGCCACCTCATGGAGCACCCGTGTGCACTTCGCGAGACCACGGCCTGGGCGAGGCGCCCCAGGCCGGTGCCGGAAGACGCGGTTTCCTGCGCGCCACCGCGCTGCTCGGCGTGACCGCCGCCGTGACCGCGCTGCCGGCCGTCACCGCCGAGGCGGCGGCCCCGGCGTGGCGCCCCGATCCCGGCAGCCGCCGCTTCACGCTGGCGGTGATGCCGGACACCCAGTACCTCTTCGACTGTCCGAGCATCGACAAGGCGCCGGTCGAAGCCTCACTGCGCTATCTGCTGGAGCACGGCCGGGAGGAGAACATCGTCTTCCTGTCCCACCTCGGTGACCTCACGCAGAACGGCGTGAAGGAGGAGTTCGCGGCGATCGGCGAGGCCTTCCGGCTGCTGGACCGGCGGGGCGTCGGCTACAGCGTCCTGGCCGGCAACCACGACGTGAAGTCGTCCACGACCGACCAGCGCGGCGCGACACCGTACCTGGACGCCTTCGGGCCGAAGCGGTTCGCGGGGCGGCGGACGTTCGGCGGGGCCTCCCCGGACGGGTACAACACCTTCCACCGGTTCACCGCGGGCGGCCGCGAGTGGCTGGTGCTGGCGCTGGACTGGCGGCTTTCGCCGCAGGGCTACGCGTGGGCGAAGGACGTCCTGGCGAAGCACCCGAGGACTCCGGTGATCCTCACGACGCACGAACTGGTCGCGGCGGACGACACCTTGTCGGACTACGGGCAGCAGCTGTGGGACCGGCTGATCGAGGACCACGACCAGATCTTCCTGGCGCTCGGCGGGCATTACTGGCCCGCCGGCCGCGTGACGCGGAAGAACGCGGCCGGGCACGACGTCCATCTGCACCTGACGAACTACCAGAACCGCTACTTCGGCGGCGCGGCCATGATCCGTCTGTACCGGTTCGACCTGGACCGCGGGGTCATCGACGTCGAGACGCTCTCGCCGTGGATCCTGGGCCGTGCCGCGAAGGGGCTCAACGAGCTGGAGCGGCAGGAGATGGAACTGAGCGGCGACGCCGACCGGTTCTCCGTCGAGATCGACTTCGAGGAGCGCTTCGCCGGGTTCGCGCCCGTGCCCGCCCGTGCGGCCCGGCCCGCCTCGAAGCTGCTCGTCCCGGGCACGATGGCGTACTGGCGCTTCGACGAGCCCGTCGACGGCGCGGCAGGGACGGTCCGTGATCTGTCCGGGCGGGGCAACGACCTCTCCTTGGTCACGGTGGGCGGCGGTGCGCTGGGCTGGTCGGCCGACCACCATCCCGACCAGCCGGCCCATGGCAGCCTGGAGTTCCAGGGCTTCAAGTCCCCGCTGAAGGGCGCGTACCTGAGGACCGTCGACGGCGCTCCGCTCAACTCGGCGACGTTCGAGGACGGTTACACCATCGAGGCGTTCTACCGGCTGCCGGCCGACTGGGACCCGGACCACAACGCCTGGTCGGGTCTGGTGTCCCGCGCGGGCACGGGCCGTGCCGCCGGGAAGACCGCCGACGACCCGGACGAGCCGCCGGCCACGCTGTCGCTGTCCAACGACCGGGAACCGCAGTGGGCGATGCGCCCGCTCAACCAGCAGGGCATCGCCACCAACTGGGGCCAGGAGACGCCGCTGGAGACCTGGTGGCACCTCGCGGTCGTCAACGACGGCAAGCACACGACGCTGTACGTCGAGGGCTGCCCGGTGCTCCGCAACCCCAAGGCCCCCTCCGTCGGCATCACCTCCGTGGGGCTGCCGTGGCTGCTGGGCGGCTACGAGTACGGCGGGAAGATCGACCAGATCTTCCACGGCCGGCTCGGCGACGTCCGGATCGTCTCCCGGGCGCTGCCCGTCACCTCCTTCATGCATCACTGAGATCCGAGGACTTGCCGATCATGACCGAGCAGCAACTGCCCGCCTGGGCCGACCCGTCCGTCTCCCCCGCCGCCCTCGATCCGCAGGGCGTGTCCCGCCGCGGGCTGCTGCGCCGCGCGGGCCTTTTCGGCGCCGCGTTCGCCCTCGGCTCGGCGGCGGTCCCGGCCCGGGCCGCCGACGGACGGCGGCCCGGCGGTGAGGACCCGCGCCTCGCCTACCTCGTCGGCGACCACCACATCCACTCCGTCTACAGCCACGACGCCAAGTACACCTTCTCCCAGCTGGCCGCCGCGGGCGCGACGTACGGCCTGGACTGGATGGTGTTCACCGAGCACTCCAACTTCGGGCACGCCGGCTTCGGGGCCGCACTGGAACACGGGGAAATCCTCCGGGCCCGTGCCGAGAACCCGCGCCAGCTGATCTTCCAGGGCCTGGAGTGGTACATCCCGGCGGCCGAGCACTGCACCGTGTTCACCGCGCCCGGCCCGCACGAGGTCGACGTGCTGACCCGCTTCGAGCGCGCCTACGACGGCAAGCTCCTCGCCTACGACAAGGGCGGCCCCGCCGACGCGGACACCGCCCGCAACGAGGCGCACGCGGTGAAGGCGATCAAGTGGCTGGCCCAGCAGCGGCGTTCGGGCTACGTCGACGACGTGCTGGTGCTGGCCAATCACCCGATGCGCCTGGGCATCGACTCCCCGCACGAGATGCGCAACTGGCGGGACGCGGCGCCCGAGATCATGATCGGCATGGAGGGCGCGCCCGGTGCCCAGGGCGCGGCCGTTCCCGGCCTGCGCGGGGCGGACTCGATCCGCGGCGAGTACGAGAACAAGCCGTCCGCGCAGTCCTGGCCCGGTTATCCGGCGGACGCCTTGGTGACCTACGGCGGCTTCGACTGGGCGACCGCGACCGTCGGCGGCCTGTGGGACTCGATGCTGGCCGAGGGCCGGCTGTTCTCGGTCACCACCAACTCCGACGCCCACCGGATCGTCTTCGACACCTGGAGGAACGGCGAGTGGCAGCCGGGGCAGACCTTCGACAGCACCGGCAAGCTGCCCGACCCGGTGAACACGGACACCCCCCAGCCGGGCAGCGACTTCTGGCCCGGCCAGTTCAGCCGCACCCACGTGGGCGTGACCGGCCACGGCTACCGCGCGGTCATGGCGGGCATGCGCGCGGGCCGGGTGTGGCTGGACCACGGGCATCTGCTCGACGGGCTGGAGGTTCGCCTGACCCGGGACCGCGTCCGGGGACGGGGCGTGACGCTCGGCGGCCGGCTGCGGGTGCGCAAGGGCGAGAAGCTCACCCTGAACGTCACGGTGACGACCGCCTCCCGGCGCAACCCACAGGGGATCCTGCCCGAGTTGGCGCATGTGGACGTCATCCGCGGCGCGGTGCGGGGCCCGGTCTCCGACCGCGACACCTGGAAGGCCCCGGACACCCGGGTCGTCCGGACGCAGGACGTCTCCGGCCGCACGGGCACCTACACCCTGCGCATTCCGCTGAGCGCCGGCGAGGAGTCCTTCTACGTCCGGCTGCGCGGCAGTGACGGCAAGCGGAACGGCACCGGGTACCTCGGCGCCTCGGTCGATCCGCACGGGCCGGTCCCGCACGCGCCCGGGGACGGTGACCCGTGGGCGGACACCTGGTTCTACTCGAACCCGGTGTTCGTCGACGTCGAGGGGGGCTGATCCCCGGGTACCAGCAGGTCACGGACTGATCGGGCGGAGGTACCGTGGGCCGCGTGACCGGTGAAGAGTCGCTGCGGCCCCAGTCCCTCATGCTGACGTTCCTGGGCGACCAGGTGCTCGGCCGTGACGTGTGCGTGTACTCCGGCAGCGTCATCGACGTCTTCGCCCGCGCCGGGATCGGCGAGCAGGCCACCCGCTCCACACTGACCCGCATGGTGGGGCGTGACCTGCTGCGCCGCCAGCGTGAGGGCCGCCGCATGTACTTCGGGCTCACCGAGCGCTCGGAGGCGGTGCTGCGCGACGGCGCGCAGCGGATCTGGCAGGCGGGTGCCGTCAACCGCCGGTGGGACGGAACCTGGACGCTGCTCGGCTTCTCGCTGCCGGAGTCCTGGCAGCGCCAGCGCCACGACCTGCGGTCCCAGCTGACCTGGAGCGGCTTCGGCCCGCTCTTCAACGGTCTGTGGATCGCCCCGGGCGAGGTCGACGTGTCGGCTCTGGTGGCCGAGCTCGGACTGTCCGCCCACGTCAAGGTCTTCCGGGCGCACGCGGACACCGGCATGGACATCGGCCGGATGATCGAGGAGACCTGGGAGCTGTCCGAACTGGCCCAGCGCTACGCGGGGTTCGCCAGCCGCTGGCAGCACTGGGAGGACGACCTGCCGGACGCCGGCGACGCCCTCGTGCTGCGCCTGCGCCTCCAGGCGGAGTGGCTGCAGATCGTCCGCCGCGACCCACGGCTGCCGGTCGAGCACCTGCCCGCCGACTGGCCGGCCGAACCGGCCGAGAAGACGTTCCGGACCGTACACGAACGCCTCTCCCCCCTCGCCGGAGAGGCCTCGCAACGCCTTCTGGACCTGGTGCCGGCCCGCCGGTCCGGCTGATCTGCGCCCGGTGGACCGGGCAGGCTCAGGCGTAGAACCGCGACAGGCTCTGCAGCACCGCGGCCGGCTTCGTGGCGCCCTCGATCTCGATGGCGCCCTCGACGGTGATCTGCACGCCGCCCGGCACCTCCTCGACCTCGGCGAGTTTCGCCGTCAGGCGGATGCGGGAGCCGACCTTCACGGGGGACGGGAAACGCACCTTGTTGAGGCCGTAGTTGACCTTCGTCGTCACGCCCTGGACGTCCAGGAGCTCGGTGAAGAGGGGAATGAAGAGGGAGAGGGTGAGGTAGCCGTGTGCGATGGGGGCGCCGAACGGGCCGTCCTTGGCTCGCTCGGGGTCCACGTGGATCCACTGGTGGTCGCCCGTGGCGTCGGCGAAGGTGTCGATGCGCTCCTGCGTCACCTGGATCCACTCGCTGGTGCCGAGGTCGCTGCCGGCGAGCTTCTTCAGTTCGTCGAGGCCGTTGACGGTGAGGCTCATGCGGATCCTTCCTGGGTGCCGTAGCGCGTACGGACACGGGACTTGAGGAGTTTGCCGGAGGCGGTGCGCGGGAGTTCGTCCGCGAGGACCACCGACTTCGGGATCTTGTACTTGGCGATGCGGCCGGCGAGTGATGCGAGCACCTCGTCGGGGTCGAGGCCGGAGCCCTCGCGGGGCACGACGACGGCGCGCGGCACCTCGCCCCACTTGTCGTCCGGCACCCCGATCACCGCGCACTCGACGATGTCCGGGTGGGCGAGGAGCTGGTCCTCGATCTCGGCGGGGTAGATGTTCTCGCCGCCGGAGATGATCATGTCCTTGATGCGGTCGACGATGTGGACGTAGCCGTCCTCGTCGATCCGGGCGGCGTCGCCGCTGCGGAACCAGCCGTCCGCGAAGGACGCGGCCGTCTCCTCGGGCAGCCCCCAGTAGCCGGGCATGACGTGCGGACCGCGCACCACGACCTCGCCCACCTCGCCGACGCCCGCCGGTGCCAGGTCGGAGCGGACGACGCGGACGTCGCTGAAGAAGTGCGGCACGCCCGCCGATCCCGCCTTGCTCACGGCGTGCTCGGCGTCCAGGAACAGCGTGCCGGGGGCGGCCTCGGTCATGCCGTACCCCTGGAGGAAGGTCAGTCCGCGTTCCTGGTAGGCGGCGATGAGCGGGGTGGGGACCGGGGAGCCGCCGCAGGTGAGGATGCGCAGTGAGGAGAGGTCCGCGTCCGGCCAGCGCGGATGCCTGGCCACCTGGTCGAACATCGTGGGCACGCCGAACATGAAGGTGATGCGGTGCCGTTCGATGAGGTCGAAGGTGGCGTCCGGGTCGAAGGCGTCGACCAGGACGCAGGTGCCGCCCTTCAGCAGCACGGGCAGGGTCAGCATGTTCAGGCCCGCCGTGTGGAACAGCGGGGCGGAGACCAGGGCACGTTCGTCGGCGATCAGGTCGGTGTCGACGAGGACGTTGACCGCGTTCCAGGTGAGGTTGCCGTGGGTGAGCATGGCGCCCTTGGGGCGGCCGGTCGTGCCCGAGGTGTACATGATGATGCAGGTGTCGTCGGCGCCGACCGGTTCGTCGATCGGCTCCGCGGGCGCCTCGGCGACGGCCGCCTCGTACTCGCCGCCGACCTCCAGGTAGACGCGGACGTCGGTGCTGCCGGGCAGGCCCGCGACCAGACCGGCGTAGGAGGGGCCGTAGACGAGGGCACGGGCTCCGGAGTCGGCGAGCTGGTAGGCGATCTCGGGCCCCGCGAGGCGGATGTTGAGGGGGACGAAGACCGCGCCGAGCGTGCCGGCCGCGAACAGGGTCTCCAGGTAGGAGGGGTGGTTGGGGCCGAGGTAGGCGATGCGGTCGCCGCGGCGCACGCCGCGGGCGCGCAGGGCGTGGGCCACGCGGGTGGTGCGGGTGTGGAGCGTGCCGTAGTCGGTGGCGTCCTCGCCGTGGATCAGGGCGGTGCGGTGCGGGGTCTTGCGGGCCCGGCGTGCGGGCCATGACCCCAGTCCCTCGTTGCGCATGTCACGCCCCTTACGGTTTCGTCAGCCCGAGCAGGCGGGCCGCGTTCTCCTTGAGGATCTTCGGCCGGACCTCGTCCTTGATCGTCAGCTTGCCGAAGTCGGCGAGCCAGCGGTCGGGGGTGAGGACGGGGAAGTCGGAGCCGAACAGGACCTTGTCCTTGAGCAGGGTGTTCGCGTACTGCACGAGCTGCGGCGGGAAGTACTTCGGCGACCAGCCGGACAGGTCGATGTGCACGCCGGGCTTGTGCGTGGCGACGGCCAGGGCCTCGTCCTGCCAGGGGAAGGACGGGTGCGCCAGGATGATCTTCAGGTGCGGGAAGTCGGCCGCCACGTCGTCCACGTGGAGCGGGTTGGAGTACTTCAGCCGGATCCCGCCCCCGCCGGGGACGCCGGCGCCGATGCCGGTCTGGCCGGTGTGGAAGAGGGCGATCGTGCCGGTCTCCTCGATCACCTCGTACAGGTCGTACGCCACCGAGCGGTCGTTGGGGAAGAAGCCCTGGATGCTGGGGTGGAACTTGAAGCCCTTCACCCCGTACTGCTCGACGAGGCGGCGGGCCTGCCTGACGCCGGCCTTGCCCCGGAAGGGGTCGATGGAGGCGAAGGGGATGAGGACGTCGGCGTTGGCGGCGGCCGCCTCCGCGACCTCCTCGTTGGGGACGGGCGGGGTGCCGGTCGCGGACTCGGCGTCCACCGTGAAGATCACGGCGGCCATGTTCCGCTCCCGGTAGTAGGCCGCCGTCTCCTCCAGGGTCGGCTTCCGCTTGCCCTCGACCTTGAAGTAGGCGGAGGAGGCGTCGTGCAGGTCGTCGTCCAGGGAGGAGTGCCCCTTGGAGGACACCTCGGCGTGGGTGTGGACGTCGATCGCGACCAGGTCGTCGACGTTCATCGAGGGGTCCATCACGCCTCCGGGAACTTCGGCGCCGGGATGCCGACCGACTGGAGCTCGGCACCGACCGAGGTGGGCCAGGCGTCGGCCAGCGTGCCCGGGGTCCAGCCGCCGTCGGCGTAGGCCGCCCTGATCTCCTGCGGATGCGACCAGAGTGCCACCTTGTCGCCACCGATGCCGATGGCCTGGCCGGTGACTCCCCGGGCGGCCTCGGAGGCGAGGAACGGCACCAGGGCCGCGCAGTCCTCGGGGGTGCCGAAGCCCTCGCCCTTGCGCAGGAAGTCCGGCAGCGGCTCGCCGCCGCGCATGGCATCGATGTACGGGGCGAAGGCCGGGATGGTCTCGGTCATCGCGGTGGCCGCGACCGGCACGATGGCGTTGACCGTGATGCCCGCGCGGCCCAGCTCCATCGACCAGGTGCGGGCCATCGCCGCGATGCCGGCCTTGGCGGCGGCGTAGTTCGTCTGGCCGAAGTTGCCGCGCTGGCCGGCCGGGGAGCCGACCAGGATCAGCGAGCCGCCCTCGCCCTGCTCCCGCATCCGGACGGCGGCGGCGCGGGCGCAGGTGAAGGTGCCCTTGAGGTGGGTGGTGATCACCGCGTCGAAGTCCTCGTCGGTCATCTTCCACAGCACCTTGTCGCGCAGGATGCCTGCGTTGGTGACGAGGACGTCCAGCCGGCCGAACTCCTCGACCGCGCGGTTCACCAGCCGCTCGGCGGCCTCGGTGGTCCCGACCGGTACGACCTCGGCGACGGCCGTGCCGCCCGCTTCCGCGATGGACTTCACGGCCGCCTCGGCCACGGCCTCGTCGACGTCGTTGACGACCACGGACGCGCCGTGGGCGGCCAGGGCGTGGGCATAGGCGAGGCCGAGGCCCCGGCCGCTGCCGGTGACGACGGCGGCCTTGCCGGTGAGATCGATGCTGGGCACGGGCGGGTCCCTTCACGAGCTGATGCGGGTGGCGCGGATTCGAGATCGAAGCTAAGAGCAATAATTGTTGACGTCAATAGTTGTTCGCGACCTGCCGGTGCGGGATGCTGGAATCAACGGCAAGCAGCACCGAGCACAGGGAGCCCGCCATCACACGCCGACACGCCACCGCGAAGCCCATCGACGCCCACGAGCCGTGGATGCGCGGACTGCACGCCGACACGGGCTACCTGCTGTACCGGCTGGGCCTGCGCTCGGGGCAGCTCTTCAACGCCTGCCTCCAGGAATCGGGTCTGCGCCTGCGCCACTACGCCGTGCTGCGCTACCTCGCCACCACGGACGGCGCCCTTCAACGGGAACTGAGCGCGCGGCTCGGCTACGACCCGAGCGCGATCGTCGGCCTGGTCGACGACCTGGAGAAGCTGGGCTTCGCCGAGCGCCGCCCCTCCCCCGACGACCGCCGCAGCCGGATCGTCGTGCTGACCGGGAGCGGCAGCGGCTTCCTGCGCGACACCGACGAGGCCGGCCTGCGGGTGACCGGCGAACTGCTGGGGCCGCTGGACCCGGCCGAGCGGGAGACCCTGCACGCGCTGCTGCTGCGCATCGCCGAGGACGGCCTGAACTGATGTTGTGCAAATGATTGACGGCTGCACGATGGATGCATAACTTCACGGACCAACCGCGCCCCGTCCCCAGGGAGCCCACCGTGCAGCCATCCCCGTCCTCTCCCCAAGCTTCCCCCGATTCACGGCAGTTGCGGCGCGTCGCCGTCTCCGGCCTGCTCGGCACCACCGTCGAGTTCTACGACTTCCTCGTCTACGGCACCGTCGCCGCGCTCGTCTTCGGCGAACTGTTCTTCCCACGGGCCGACCCGGCGGTCGGCACCATCGCGGCGTTCGGCACCTTCGCCGCGGGCTACCTCGCCCGGCCGCTCGGCGGCATCGTCTTCGGCCACTTCGGCGACCGGCTCGGCCGCAAGTCGATGATGCTGCTGACCATGGTCCTGATGGGGACGGGCAGCTTCCTCATCGGCCTGCTGCCGACGTACGACACCATCGGAGTCTGGGCCCCGGTGCTGCTGGTCGCCCTGCGCGTGGTGCAGGGCATCGCGATCGGCGGCGAGTGGGGCGGCGCGATGCTGATGGTCGTCGAGCACGCCGAACACGCGCGGGGTTCCCGGCGCGGCCTGTGGTCCAGCTTCACCCAGCTCGGCGCCCCGCTCGGTTCCGTGCTGTCGGCCGGTGTGGTCACCCTGGTCGCCACCCTGCCGGACGAGCAGTTCCGCTCCTGGGGCTGGCGCGTGCCGTTCCTGCTGAGCATCGTGCTGCTGGGCGTCGGCCTGTTCGTGCGGCTCAAGGTCGCCGAGAGTCCGCTGTTCGCGCAGGTCAAGCGGGACCCGGTGGCCCGGCCGCCGATCGTGGAGGTGCTGCGCCGCCCGAAGCCGGTGCTGCTGGCCGCCTGCGTCGGCATCGGTGCGTTCACCGCGCAGTCCCTGCTGACGAGCTTCATGATCTCCTACGCCGTCGACGAGGGGTACACCCGCCCGCAGGTGCTGACCGCGGTCACCATCGCCTCCTGTGTGGCCCTCGTCGTGCTGCCCGCCGCGTCCGCGCTGTCGGACCGGGTCGGCCGCCGGCCCGTCGTGCTCGCCGGTGCCGTCGCCTCGGCGGCGCTCGCCTTCCCGGTACTGGCGTTGGTCGACTCGGGCTCCCCCGGCCTGCTGATCCTCGCCCTGGCGCTCGGCCACGGCGTCGCCCAGTCCACGATGTACGGGCCTCTGGGCGCGCTGCTCACCGAGATGTTCGGCACCCGCGTCCGCTACACCGGCGCCTCCCTCGGCTACCAGGGCGCGACCCTGATCGGCGCCGGGTTCTCCCCGCTGATCGCCGGCAGTCTCCTGGCGTCCTTCGGAGGCGGCAGCACCCCGGTGTCGCTGCTGCTGTGCGCCGGTGCTGCCGTCACCGCCGTCACCGTGTGGCGGCTGCGTGAGACGCACACGGACGCGCTGGACTCCCCCGCCGCCGCCCCCGCCCTGGAAGGAACCCCGCGTTGAGGATCCGCCTCGCCCTGCTGACGACCGCCTGCCTGTCCCTGGCGGCCACCGCCCTGCCCGCGCAGGCCGCCACCGCGGACACCCACCTGGAGGGCCGGCTCGCGTCCGGCGCCGCGTACGTGATGGACGTCCCCGCGTCCTGGAACGGCACGGTCCTGCTCTACAGCCACGGCTACACCCCGGCCGGGGCGCCCAATCCGGCCCAGAACACGCCCGGTCCGGCCGCCCGCGACACGCTGCTGGCCGAGGGCTACGCCCTGATCGGCTCCTCGTACGCGACGAACGGCTGGGCGGTCACGGAGGCGGTGCCCGACCAGCTCGCCACGCTGGACCTGTTCACGGAGAAGTTCGGGGCGGCCCGGCGGACCGTGGCCTGGGGCACCTCCTACGGCGGCTTCGTCACCAGCATGCTCGCCGAGCGGCACGCCGGCCGGTTCGACGGATCGCTGTCGATGTGCGGACTGGTGCAGGGCGGTGTCGCCAACTGGAACAGCACCCTGGACCCGGTGTTCGCGCTGCGCACGCTGCTCGCCCCGGACTCCGGTGTGCGGCTCGCGGGGTTCGCGGACCAGGCCGAGGCGGTCGCCGCCGGCAAGGCGCTCACGTCGAAGGTCGACGCGGCCCAGCGGACCCCCGGCGGCCGGGCCCGGATCGCCCTGGCCGCCGCCCTGCACGACATCCCCGGCCACAACGACCCGTCGCAGACCCGGCCGGACCCCACCGACTACGCAACGGCCCAGGCCAACCAGTATGCCGCCGTCCGAGGGCTGCTCCACCTGCCCGCGTTCAGCTGGCGGCAGGAGGCCGAGAGCCGGGCGGGCGGCAACCCGTCCTGGAACACGGGCGTCGACTACCGCTCGATGCTCGTACGCTCCCCGCTGTACAAAGAGGTGACGGAGCTCTACAAGGAGGCGGGACTGTCCTTGCGCACCGACCTCTCGGCCCTGGACCGGGCGCCCCGGATCGCCGCCGACCCCTCGGCCGTGCGGTGGATGCGCGGCACCAGCGTGCTCTCCGGCCGTCTGACCGACCCGCAGCTGAACATCCACACGACCGGTGACGCGCTGATCCCGGTGCCGTCGGAGAGCGCCTACCGGCGGGCCGTCACGGCGGCGGGCTCCACCGGGCTCCTGCGCCAGGCCTACGTCGACCGCCCGGGCCACTGCACCTTCACCCCGGGCGAGACACTGGCCGCCCTGCACACCCTGGAGCACCGCCTGGACACCGGCCGCTGGGACGCCTCTCCGGGCGCCCTCAACCACCGCGCGAGGGCGGCGGACCCGACGGCGGAGCCCCGCTACCTCCCGTACCGCCCCAGCGCCTACCCCCGCCCCCACGATCTCGCCCATCCGGGAGACGCCCGGCCATGACCGCCCCCACCGCGCCCGACCGGCTGCTGTCCGTGCTCGCGGCCTTCGACCACGAGCATCCGGCGCTGTGCCTGACGGACATCAGCCGGCGGGCCGGGCTGAGCCTGACCACCGCGCACCGGCTGGTGGGCGCGCTCACCGAGTGGGGCGCCCTGGAGCGGGACGAGTCCGGCGTCTACCACGTCGGACTGCGGCTGTGGGAGCTCGCCGCCCTGGCCCCGCGCGGACTCGCCCTGCGGCAGATCGCGCTGCCGTACCTGGAGGACCTGTACGAAGCGACGCACGAGAACGTGCAGTTGGCCGTGCGGGACGGCCGGGACGTCGTCTACATCGAGTGGCTGTCGGGGCGGTCGGCGGTCGGCGTGCACATCCGCGTCGGCGCCCGCTGGCCGCTGCACGCCACCGGGGTCGGGCTCGCCCTGCTGGCCCACGGCGACCCGGTGTTCCAGAAGGAGTACTGCGAGGGCGAACTCGTGTCGTTCACCCCGTACACCATCACCGAGCCGGAGCGGCTGCGGCGGGTGCTCGCCGAGGTCCGCAGGTCGGGGGTGGCGGTGAGCGACCGTCAGGTGACGGAGGACGCCCTGTCGGTGGCCGCCCCGGTGCGCGGGGCGGACGGCACGGTGACCGCCGCCGTGTCGATCGTGGTGCCGCACGCGGACGCCCAGGTGCCGGTCCTGGGCCCGGCGGTGCGGATGGCGGCGCGCGGGATCTCGCGGGCGCTGGGGTGGCAGCCCTGAGCGCTCAGGCCTCCCGGGCCGGGGTCATGGCCCAGCGGATGGTCCGGGTCAGGGCCCGTCCGGTGGGGCGTACGGCGAGGTCCTCGACGACCGGCACCCGGGGCAGCCACAACATGCCGCGCGCCCACGGCGGAAGCAGGGTGACGGCGTTCGCGGCCAGCCCGCCGTAGAAGGGCCGGACGGCCAGCGGCAGCGGGGGCTGGAACAGCAGGAAGCGGGCGGCTGCCCGGGCCTCGGGCGTGGCCCGCAGTTCGGGCCGGTAGGCGCTCAGGCGCTCGGCCAGTTCGCCGCGGTCGCGGGGCGGGTCGGCCACTCCCAGGGCCTCGGCGACGCGCGCGGTGTCGGCGACGTAGGCGTCGTAGCCGGCGGCGTCCAGCGGCCGGGCGCCGTAGCGTTCGTGGGCGCGCAGGAAGCTGTCCGTCTCGGCGGCGTGCACCCAGCCGAGCAGATGCGGGTCGGCCGCGTGGTACGGCACGCCGTCGGCCGTCGTGCCGCGGATCCGTGCGTGGATGCCGCGCACGTGGTCGACGGCCTGCTGGGCGTCCGCGGCGGTGCCGTACGTCGTCACCGCCAGGAAGGTGCTGGTGCGCTGCAACCGGCCCCACGGGTCGCCGCGGAAGCCGGAGTGACCGGCGACGGCCGCCATCGCGAGCGGATGCAGCGACTGGAGCAGCAGGGCGGTCAGACCGCCGATGAACATCGAGGCGTCGCCGTGGACCGTGCGGATCGGCCGGTCCGGTCCGAACCAGCGCGGGCCGGGGGTGTCGTGGATCCGGGCACGGGTCGCGGGTCCACCGGGGCCGGCGACCCGGCGGAACAGGGCCTGGCCCAGCTGTTCACGGACTCCGGTCAGCACGGTCGGCCTCCCTTCCCCTCCTGACCAGTGTCCGGCATGCCGGTACCCGGCCGGGATGCCGGGAGCCTCCGTCAGGAATCCGGTCCGGCCGCCGCGCGGTCGGCCAGGCCGCCGGCCCCGAGCGGCCCGGTATAGCGGACCGGGCCCGAGGCCTCCAGGCGGGGCAGTGCGCGGCGCGCCACGCGCAGGACGACGGGGGGCATCGCCGGGCGTAGCGGCTGGGCGAGCCGCAGCCACGCCGGTGCGTACACGGCCGTACGGCGGCGCTCCACGCCCCTGACCAGGCGGGCGGCGACCGTCTCCACCGGGTACACACGGCGGGCCGGCGAAGGCATGTGCCTGCGCAGCTCCCGCAGGACGTCGTACCGGTCGGCGTCGCGGATCATGTCGGTGTCCGTCCAGTTGAGGTAGGCGATGCCGACCCCGACCCCGCGGTGCGCGACCTCCGCCCGCAGGGAGTGCGTGAAGGCCTCGACCCCAGCCTTGGATGCGCAGTAGGCGCTCATGAGGGGGGCGGCTCCGATCGAGGCCAGGGAGGCGACCTGGAGGAAGTAGCCCGCCGTGTCGATCAGGTCCGGCAGGAACGCCCGGGCCGTCTGGGCGCTGCCGGTGAGGTTGACGTCGATCACCCGGCGCCAGGCGGCCGGGTCCGAGGCGAGGAGCGCGCCGCCCTCGGCGATGCCGGCGTTCGCCACCACGGCCGAGGGACGGCCGAGCCGGGCCCGCACGGTGGTCGCTGCCGCCTCCAGCGCGGAGAGGTCGGTGACGTCGGCCTCCAGGGCGAGGGCCGGGCCCGGCAGCGAGGCGGCCACCGCGTCCAGGACGGGC
>NZ_WWIC01000117.1:0-1284 GCF_009872555.1 Streptomyces sp. SID5643 | reverse complement strand
CCCCGACCAAAGACTCCACCACCCGTGCGAAGGCCCCTGCGATCCGCCCGGCCCACTCCGCGTCGAACAGGTCCAACGCCACCGTCACGGAACCCCACAACCCCGCTGGGGCACCATCGGCGTCGAACGCCTCCCGCACCATCACGTCGAGGTCGAACTTGGCGGCCCGTTCACCCGCCTCCACGCCACCGGCGAGCACCACCGGTACATCGACCACGGCGTCGATCGTGTCCAGCTTGGTCAGGACGACCTGGAACAGCGGGTGTCGGGCCATCGACCGGCTGGGGGACAGTTCCTCCACCAGCTTCTCGAACGGCACGTCCTGATGGGCGAAGCCCGAAAGCCCCGACTCCCGTACGCGCGAGAGGAGTTCGGTGAACGTCGGGTCCCCGGTCAGATCGGCCCGCAGTACGAGCGTGTTGACGAAGCACCCGATCAGGTCGTCCAAGGCTTCGTCCGTGCGACCGGCGTGCGCCGAGCCGATCGGGATGTCCGTACCCGCGCCCAGCCGGGACAGCAGCACCGCCAGCGCGGCCTGTACGACCATGAACAGGGTTACGCCCTCGGCCCGCGCCACCTCCACGAGGCGTGCGTGCACCTCGGTCGGAATCTCCAGCGGCACAGTGTGCCCACGGTGCGACGCGACAACCGGGCGTGGCCGGTCGAAGGGCAGCGCAAGCTCCTCGGGCGCACCGGCCAGCGTCTCGCGCCAGTAGGCGACCTGGCGGGACAGCACACTGTCTGGGTCGTTCTCGTCGCCGAGCAGCTCGCGCTGCCACAGCGCGTAGTCCGCGTACTGCACCGGCAGCGGCTCCCACTCAGGAGCCCGCCCCGCACTCCGCGCCGCGTAAGCAGTGGAGAAGTCCCGGGCGAGGGGGGCCTGTGACCAGCCGTCGCTGGCGATGTGGTGGATGGTCACCGCCAGGACCCGCTCGTCGAGGCCCGCATCGAACAGCCAGGCCCGGATGGGCACCTCGGTCGCCAGGTCGAAGGCGTACTGCGCCGCCTCGGCAACCGCAGCGGCCAGCTCCGTAGGCTCGACCTGTGCCACGGTCAGCTCCCACGCCACGTCCGCCAGGTCCAGGACGTGCTGGTACGGCTCGCCGTCCGCGACCTTGTGCACCGTGCGCAGCACCTCGTGCCGGCCGATGACGTCCCGCAGCGCCATGCCGAGCGCGTCACGGTCCACGTCACCCGACAGGCGGAGGGTGATGGGAGTGTTGTAGGTGGCGTTGGGCCCTTCCATCTGGCCGATGAACCACAGCCGCTGCTGGGCGAACGACA
>NZ_WWIC01000013.1:0-57843 GCF_009872555.1 Streptomyces sp. SID5643 | reverse complement strand
CGCCCTGGCCCCGGCCGGCTTCCGGGCCGCCGCGCCGCACTGGCTGGCGCCGCGGCTGGACGGCTCGTGGGACGCGGAGGCGTTCCGGGTCCGGGAGGCGCCCGGGGCGTTCTGAGTGTCCGGTGGGGAGGGCGGTGGAACCGGCGCGGCCGTGATCGCGTGTTGAACCATGTACATGATCGCCTCCGAAGGGACCACCTTGCACGCGAACGGATTACGCCCGTCCCGCCGCACGGCTCTCGCGCTCGGCACGGCCGCCGCCCTCTCACTGGGCGGTGGCACGGCCCAGGGGTCGACCGGCACTGCAACGACCGGCACTGCAAGTGTCACCGCGCGGCTGCGGGAACTGGAGCGGGAGCACACCGCCCGGCTGGGTGTGTACGCCCGCAACATGCGCACCGGCCGGACGGTGGCCCACCGGGCGGACGAGCTCTTCCCGATGGCCTCGGTGTTCAAGACACTCGCGGCCGCGGCCGTGCTGCGCGACCTCGACCGCGACGGGGAGTTCCTGGCCCGGCGGGTGCACTACACGCAGGAGTACGTCACCACGTCGGGCTACTCCCCCATCACCGAGGACCACGTCGCCACCGGCATGACCGTCGGCGAACTGTGCGACGCCACCATCCGCTTCAGCGACAACACCGCGGGCAACCTGCTGCTCAAGGAGCTGGGCGGGCCTACCGCGATCACGCGCTTCGCCCGCTCGGTCGGGGACCGGGTCACCCGGCTCGACCGCTGGGAACCCGAGCTCAACTCCGCGGAGCCGTGGCGCGTGACCGACACGACGACCCCGCGCGCCATCGGCCTGACCTACGCCCGGCTCGTGCTCGGCTCCGCCCTGGCGCGAGGGGACCGCGCGCGGCTCACGGACTGGCTGCTGCGCAACACCACCAGCACCGAGAAGTTCCGCAAGGCCCTGCCCGCCGACTGGCTGATCGCCGACAAGACCGGCGGCGGACGGTACGGCGGCAACCACGACGTGGGCATCACCTGGCCGCCGGACGGCCCGCCGATCGTGATGTCGGTGCTGACCACGCAACCGGAGGAGGACGCCCCGGCCGACAACCCGCTGGTGGCCGGCGCCGCTGCGCTGCTGGCGGCGGAACTCGCCTAGCGTGGCCGTCGTCGGCAGGTCGTGGGACACCTGGCGGGTGAGCGGCGCCCTCGGGGTCGCCGGTCTGCTCGCCCTGCACTCCGCGGTGCCCAACGGCATCGGGCGGCTGGGGAGCCTGCTGGAGACGTTCCTGCCGTGGCTGGGGGCGGCCATTCCCGTGCTCGCCTGCGTCGCCCTCGTCACGCGGTCCTGGGCGGGACTGCTCGCCTGCCTGGCGCCCGGGGCCGTATGGCTCTGGATGTTCGGTGGCGTGCTCTTGTCCTCGCGCCCAGGCCCGTACGACCTCACCGTCGTCCAGCACAACGTGGCCGATGACAACGCCGACCCCGCGGGTACCGCCGGGGCCCTGCTCGCCACGGGTGCCGGTCTGATCACCGTGGAGGAGCTGACCCCCGCCGCGCGGCCCGCTTACCAGCGCGTCCTGGGCTCCTCCCACCCCCATCGGGCCCTCCACGGCACGGTCGGACTCTGGTCGGCGTACCCGCTGTCGGACGTGCGGCCCGTGGACATCCGGCCCGAGGGCTTCCCGGAGAGCTGGCGGCGGGCTCTGCGGGCCACGGTGTCCGCGCCCGGCGGCCAGGTCGCGGTGTACGTGGTCCATCTGCCCTCCGTGCGCCTGGGCCCGACGGGGCTCGCCTCGGCGGCCCGCGACGAGAGCGCGGCCCTCCTCGGGGCCCGGATCGCCGCCGACCCGGCCGGCCGGCTGCTGGTGGCGGGCGACCTCAACGGCACGGTGCAGGACCGCGGCCTCGCCCCGCTCACCTCCCGGCTGCACGCTCCTCCCACGGGGTTCGCGTTCAGCTGGCCGGCCGGCCTGCCGGTGGCGAGGATCGACCAGGTGCTGGGGCGAGGGGCCGAGGTGGCAGAGGTGTCGGCGCTGGAGGCGACCGGCAGCGACCACCTTCCGGTGCTGGGCCGCGTACTCCTGCGGTAGACGGCAGGGGTGCGCCGGGCCCGCAGCGGGGAGAATCCGGGTGAAGCCGGCCTCGCAAGGAGGTTTTCGATGCCACTCCGCTCCGGCAGGGTTCCCCGGGACGCCGTGCACCATCCGCTGTTCGCCCGCTGCTACGCCCGGGCCAGTGTGGCCGCCGAGACCCGGATGGGCATGGGCCGGATCCGCGACAGACTCCTCGGCGGGCTGTCCGGACGGGTGATCGAGATCGGCGCGGGCAACGGGCTGAACTTCGCGCACTACCCGGTCACCGTCGCGGAGGTCGTCGCCATCGAACCCGAGCGGCGGCTGCGGCACCTGGCCGTGGAGGCCGCGCTGCGCGCCGAGGTGCCGGTGGACGTCGTGCCGGGTGCGGCCGAGGCACTGCCGGTCAAGAGCGAGGGCTTCGACGCGGCGGTGCTGTCGCTGGTGCTGTGCAGTGTGCGGGACGTGCCCCGGGCGCTCGGGGAACTGCGGCGGGTGCTGCGGCCGGGCGGCGAGGTGCGGTTCTTCGAGCACGGCCGGGGCGGCGGCCGGGCGATGGGCTTCACGCAGCACGCGCTGGACCGGACGGTGTGGCCGCTGCTGAGCGGGGGCTGCCATGTGGCACGGGAGCCGGTCCGGGCGCTGCGGGACGCCGGGTTCGAGCTCGGCCCCTACCGGCGGGTGCTCATGCCCGAGCAGGGGCCGACGCTGCCCACCTCGTACTGCGTGCTCGGCACGGCGTGGCGCCCTGCCGAGGGGTGAGTCACAGGCTCCACCGGCGCAGCTCCTGCTCGATGTCCCGGACGGACGCCTCGCCGCTCTTGACCAGCCGGGCGAGGTCGCGGACCTGCTCGGGCGAGGTGACGACCTTGACACCGCCGGCGACGAGGTACGCGTAGGCGACGGCGGAGGCGAACAGGGCGTTGGAGCGCTCCAGCGCGGGGACGTGCAGCAGGAGCTGGAGCAGGGCGGCCGCGCGGGCGTACGGGCTGTCGTAGACGGGGACGTCGAACACGGCGGCCTTGTGGCGGGCGACGGCGGCGACGAGGGCTCCCCAGTCGGTGACCTGAGGGTCTCCGGGGGTCTTCTGCTCGGCGAGCATCAGCAGCCAGGCGAGGTCGATCTCGAGGTTGTCCAACGGTTCAGCGGCGACCTTCGCGCGTGCCCTCACGCTCTGCGCCGAACTCCTCGGCGAAGACGGACTCGTACTGCTTCATGAAGTCGGCGGCGGCCTCCACGAAGGTGTGGCCCACCTCGCCGGTGTCCTGCCTGACCAGCTCCTCGATGTAGCGGTTGACGCTCATCCCGCGGGCCAGGGCGCGTTCCCGGGCGGCGCGGGCGGTGCCCTCGTCGACGCGCACGTTCAGCTGGGTCTTCGCCATACCTCGAAGCTGGCGCGCAGGCGCTAGCACCGGCAAGGGCGTGTCCGACCCGCGGAGGATACCGACTGTGGGCCGGGTCACATTACCCTCGGGCAGGGCCAGGAGGTCCTGACGTCCACCCGGAGGAGGCGGCCTTGTCCACACCCGCTGCGGAGCACGCTCCCGGCCTCGCGCCGGCCGACGGGATCGCGGCCCGGGCCCGCGGTCTGACCAAGGCGTACGGCTCGGGCGAGACGACCGTGCTCGCACTCGACTCGGTGGACGTGGACGTCGCCCGGGGCCGGTTCACCGCCGTGATGGGCCCCTCGGGCTCCGGGAAGTCCACGCTGATGCACTGCCTGGCCGGGCTCGACACCGTCTCGGCCGGTCAGGTGTGGCTCGGCGACACGGAGATCACGGGGCTGAGGGAGCGTGAACTGACGCGACTGCGCCGCGACCGGATCGGGTTCATGTTCCAGTCGTTCAACCTCATCCCGACCCTGAACGCCCTGGAGAACATCACCCTGCCCATGGACATCGCCGGCCGGAAGCCCGACGAGGCGTGGCTGGACCGGGTGATCGACACCCTGGGCCTGCGGGACCGGCTCGGGCACCGGCCGTCGCAGCTCTCGGGCGGGCAGCAGCAACGGGTGGCCTGCGCCCGGGCGCTGGCCTCCCGTCCCGAGCTGATCTTCGCGGACGAGCCGACCGGCAACCTCGACTCGCGCGCCGGCCTGGAGGTGCTCGGCTTCCTGCGCGAGGCGGTGGACCAGCTCGGGCAGACCGTCGTCATGGTCACCCACGACCCGGGGGCGGCCGCCCACTCGGACCTGGTGCTCTTCCTCGGGGACGGCCGGATCGTCGACGAGATGCGGCGCCCCACGGCGGAGGCGGTCCTGGAGCGGATGAAGAGGTTCGACGTGATCCGCACCCGCTACGAGGACGCCGGCGCCCCGGTGTCGTCCGAGGAGAACTGAGCCCGTGCTCAAGGCGACCCTGCGGGGCTTCCTGGCGCACAAGGGACGGCTGCTGCTCTCCGCGCTCGCCGTCCTGCTGTCGGTCGCGTTCGTCACGGGGAGCCTGATCTTCTCGGACACCGTCAGCCGCACGTTCGACCGGCTGTTCGCCTCCACCGCGGCCGATGTCACGGTCAGCCCGAAGGAGGACCTCGACGAGGCGGTGCCCTCCGGCCGGACGGCCACCCTGCCGGCCGCGCTCGCCGAACGCGTCCGGCAGATCGACGGGGTCGCGGCGGCCCGGGCCGACGTGGAGGTGAGCGGCCTCACCGTCGTCGACGAGGCGAACGAGCCGGTCGGCCCGACCACCGGGGCGCCGACGCTCGGCAACGCCTGGAACCCGAACGAGCGCAGCCCCGTGAAGCTGACGTCGGGCCACGCACCGCGCGGTCCCGCCGAGGCGCTGCTCGACTCCGAGACCGCGGGCCGCAAGGACGTGCGCATCGGGGACACCCTCACCGTCATCGCGCCTCCCGGGTCGTTCCAGGTCCGGGTGGTCGGCATCGTCACCTTCACGACCACCAACCCCGGCTCGGCGCTGATCTACTTCGACACGCCCACCGCGCAGACGAAGCTGCTGGGCCGGCCGGGGACGGCCACCGCCATCGCGGTGGACGCGGCGGAGGGCGTCGGCGACGACCGGCTCAAACAGCGCGTGGCCGACGCGCTCGGCCCGCACACCTACGACTTCAGGACGGCCGGCGAGCAGGCGGAGTCCGATGTCGAGCAACTGGGCGGGTTCCTCGACGTGATCAAGTACGTGATGCTCGGCTTCGCCGGGATCGCCGTGCTGGTCGGCGTGTTCCTGATCGTCAACACCTTCTCCATGCTCATCGCCCAGCGCACCCGCGAGCTGGGCCTGCTGCGGGCGCTGGGCGCCGACCGGCGGCAGGTCCGGAACTCGGTGCTCACCGAGGCCCTGCTGCTCGGGCTGGTCGGCTCCACGCTGGGGCTCGCCGCGGGCATCGGGCTCGCGGCCGGGCTGATCGGGCTGATGGGCCTGCTCGGCATGAACATCGACGCCGACGAGATGGAGATCGGCTGGGTCACACCGGTGGCGGCCTACGTCGTCGGGCTCGGCGTCACCTTCGTCGCCGCGTACCTCCCGGCGCGGCGGGCCGCGGGCGTGTCGCCGATGGCCGCGCTCTCGGACGCCGAGGTCGCCGGGGTGGGCCGGCCGCTGCGGGTGCGCGCGGTGGCGGGCGCCGTCGTCGGGGTGGCCGGTGCGGCGGCGCTCGCGGGCTGCGCGGTGTCGCGGCAGACGTCGTCGGCTGCGTCCCTGCTGGGGCTCGGTGTGGTGCTCACCCTGATCGCGACCGTGATCGCCGGGCCGCTGCTGGTGCGCCCGGTGATCCGGGTGCTCGGCGGGGCCTTTCCCGCGCTGTTCGGGCCGGTCGGCCGGATGAGCCAGCGCAACGCCCTGCGCAATCCGCGCCGTACCGGGGCCACGGCCGCCGCCCTGATGGTGGGGATCGCCCTGGTGGGCGGGATGTCGGTGGCGAGCGAGTCGATGACCGCGTCGTTCGACCGGCAGATCGACAAGACGCTGGGCGCCGACTTCGTGGTCCAGAACTCCAACTTCCAGACGTTCCCGCGGGAGGTGACCGAGAAAGTGCGCGGCACCGAGGGCGTGGGCCTGGTGGTGCGCGGGCGGTTCACGCCGGTCGCGGTGCGGCTCCCGGACGGCGACCGGGTGGAGACCACGGCCGCGGGCTACGATCCGCGGCTCGACGAGGTCGCCAACATCACCTACGCGCGAGGGGACTCCGCGGCCGCGCTCGCGAGCGGGCACCTGGCCATGGACCGGGACTTCGCCCGCGACCACGGCGTGCGGGTCGGCAGCACCCTCCCGATCCGGTTCCCGGCCGGACGCTCGGCCGAGCTGACGGTCGGAGCGCTCACCGACCAGGACTCCGCCGAGGGGTTCGGCACCCAGGGCGGGCTGTTCTTCGGCATGGGCACCCTGGAGCGGTACGCGCCGGGCGGGCAGGACTCCGCGCTGTACGTCAACGCCGCCCCCGGCACCGGCGACGGCGAACTGCGCGCGAACCTGGAGGAGACCCTGGAGCCGTACCCGCAGGTGCAGGTGCGGGACCTGGCCGACTACAAGCAGCTGGTCCGGGACCAGATCGCCGTCCTGCTGTACCT
Organism: Streptomyces sp. SID5643; assembly: GCF_009872555.1. Lineage (NCBI taxonomy): Bacteria > Bacillati > Actinomycetota > Actinomycetes > Kitasatosporales > Streptomycetaceae > Streptomyces > Streptomyces sp. SID5643. The sequence continues at coordinate 51,288 of NZ_WWIC01000013.1, read as the reverse complement.
CGTGTACGCGCTGCTCGGGCTGGCGATCATCATCGCCGTGCTCGGCGTGGTCAACACCCTCGCGCTGTCGGTCGTCGAACGCACCCGGGAGATCGGCCTGCTGCGGGCGATCGGGCTGGCCCGGCGGCAGCTGCGGCGGATGATCCGGCTGGAGTCGGTGGTCATCGCGGTGTTCGGAGCGGTCCTGGGGCTGGTGCTGGGGCTGGTGTGGGGGGTGTGCACCCAGCAGGTGCTGGCGCTCCAGGGCATGACGGCGCTGGCGATCCCGTGGCTGACGATCGTGCTGGTGGTGGTCGGCTCGGCGGTGGTCGGGGTCGTGGCGGCGCTGCTGCCGGCGTTGCGCGCGTCCCGCATGAACGTCCTGGCGGCCATCGCGCACGAGTGAGTCCGGATGGTGAAACGGTCTGCCGCGGGCCGGTGCGAGTGATGTGATCTTGCGATGACCGACTTGCGTATCCGGGCCGCGACGCCCGAGGACCTCGATGCCGTGCTGGCCTTCTGGAAGGCGGCCGCCGAGGGCACCAGCATCAGCGACGACCGCGCCGGTGTGGAGCGGCTGGTCGCGCGGGACCCCGAGGCACTGATCCTGGCCGAACGTCACGGCGAACTGGCCGGCACGGTGATCGCCGGGTTCGACGGCTGGCGCTGCCATCTGTACCGGCTGGCCGTGCATCCGGACCACCGTCGCCAGGGCATCGCGACCGCGCTGCTCGCCGCCGCCGAGGAGCGGTTCGTACGGCTCGGCGGGCGGCGCGCGGACGCGATGGTGCTCACGCGCAACGAAACCGCGCACCGGACGTGGGGTGCCGCCGGATACGGGGCAGAGGAGCAGTGGCGACGCTGGGTGAAGCCGCTCACCGCGTAGTCACGGCCGCGAGACCGTGATCACGACCGCAGGCGGACTTTGCCCATCCTTTACTCTTGAATGGCCACTCGGTCCTGCATGAAAGGTTGTGAGCCTCCGCCCATGGGCGAGCCTCCCCGTGCGCGACATCGCGCGTTCCGCCCCGTCCTGGAGAACCATGGATGGGGGGTGAACCGATGACCGAAGTGCTCCTCCTCCTGGCGGCGATCGCGCTCTCGCTCGCCTGCGGCGCCTTCGTGGCGGCCGAGTTCTCCCTCACCACGGTCGAGCGCGCCGAGCTGGAGCGGGCCGTCGAGCGTGGCGAGCGCGGTGCGCAGGGGGCGCTGAAGGCCGTACGGAGTCTGACGTTCCAGCTCTCCGGCGCGCAGCTCGGGATCACCGTCACGAACCTGGTGGTCGGGATGCTCGCCGAGCCGTCGATCGCCGCCCTGATCGCCGGGCCCCTGGAGGACCTCGGCGTCTCGCGCTCGGCGTCGCACAGCATCGCGCTGGTGATCGGCACCGCCTTGTCCACGGTGTTCCTGATGGTCGTCGGCGAGCTGGTGCCCAAGAACTGGGCGATCTCCTCGCCGCTGACCGTCGCCAAGACCGTGGGCAACGCCCAGCGCGGGTTCAGTGCCGCGTTCCGGCCGTTCATCACGCACCTCAACAACACGGCGAACCGGGTGGTGCGGCGGATCGGGGTGGAGCCCGCCGAGGAGCTCGCCTCGGCGCGCGGCCCGCAGGAGCTGGCGGCTCTCGCGCGGCACTCCGCGAAGGAGGGCGCCTTGGAGGCCGACACCGCCGAGTTGTTCGTCCGCACGCTGAACCTCGCCGACCTGACGGCGGAGAACGTGATGACGCCCCGGGTGCAGGTCGTCGCGCTGGAGGTGCAGGCCACCCTGGAGGACGTCGCGAACGCGACCCGGGCCACCGGCCTGTCCCGGTTCCCCGTCTACCGCGGCACCCTCGACTCGGTCGTCGGAACGGCCCACGTCAAGGACGTGCTGGCGGTACCGGCCGAGCGCCGGACCCGGATCTACGTCTCCGAGCTGATGCGCGAGCCGCTGCTGGTCCCCGAGTCGCTCACCGTCGACCGGCTCCTGGACCGGCTCTCCGGCAAGCGCACGATGGCCGTCGTGATCGACGAGTACGGCGGCACGGCGGGCGTCGCCACGCTGGAGGACATCGTCGAGGAGGTCGTCGGCGAGGTCCGCGACGAGCACGACCCGCACGAGATCCCCGACCTCGCCGCGGCCGGCACCGACGAGAGCGGGCACCCCCTGTACTCGGCCGACGGCTCCGCCCGCGTGGACCACCTCGAACGGATCGGGCTGCGCGCGCCGGAGGGCCCCTACGAGACGCTCGCCGGGCTGGTGGCGACGGTGCTCGGGCGGATACCTGCCGCCGGAGACACCCTGGAGGTCGCCGGCTGGCACCTGGAGGTCCTGGACGCCACGGGGCGCCGGGCCGCCCGCGTCCGGCTGCGCGCCCCGCTTCACGACCACAAGCCCGATGAGAAGGGGGTGGAGCTGTGACCGCCGTCCAGCTGCTGATCGGACTGGCGACACTCTTCGTCAACGCCTTCTTCGTCGGCGCCGAGTTCGCGCTGATCTCGGTGCGCCGCAGCCAGATCGAGCCCTACGCCGACCGGGGCGACCGGCGCGCGAAGAACGTGCTGTGGGGGCTGGAGCACGTGTCCGCGCTGATGGCGGCCGCTCAGCTCGGCATCACGCTGTGCACGCTGGTGCTGGGCGTGGTGGCCGAGCCGGCGATCGCCCATCTGCTGGAGCCGGCGTTCCACGCGGCGGGCGTGCCCGAGGGCGCGGGCCACGCGGTGTCCTTCGTGATCGCGCTGTCCCTCGCGACGTATCTGCACATGCTGCTCGGCGAGATGGTGCCGAAGAACATCGCGCTCGCCGAGCCGGTGCGCAGCGCGCTGGCGCTCGGACCGCCCCTGGTGGCGCTGTCCCGGGCGCTGCGGCCGGTGATCTTCACGGTGAACGCGTTCGCCAACGCGCTGCTGAAGCTGCTGCGCGTGGAGGCCCGGGAGGAGGTGGCCGCCTCCTACTCGGACGCGGAGATAGCGCAGATCGTGAAGGACTCCAGCGAGGCGGGCCTGATCGACGACCGCGCCCAGGAGCGGCTGCACGACGCCCTGGAGCTGGGCCGCCGTCCGGTGCGGGACGTGGTGCTGCCGCTGGAGCGCGTGGAGTACGCGAGCGTGGGCGTCACCCCGGAGGAACTGGAGCGGCTGTCGGCCGGGTCCGGGTTCTCCCGCTTCCCGGTGGTGGACGAGGGACGGCGGATCGTCGGATACCTGCATGTGAAGGACGCCCTGGACGCCGTCGGGCGCAACACGCCGTTCCGCCTGCGGGACATGCGCCCCATCGCCCGGGTGCGGGAGCACACCCCGCTGGACGACGTCCTCACGGCGATGCGGGGCAGCCGGACGCACCTCGCGGCCGTCCTCGGGGCGGACGGGCGGCTGGCGGGTCTTGTGACCATGGAGGACGTGCTGCGGGAGCTGTTCGGTCAGCGGGCGTGAGGACCGGGTTCCCGGGACCGACCGACCGCTGGGTATGTGCACGGGATAGCATTTCCGTCGCCATGCAGACGAACCCCACTCACAGCAGCCTGGTCGCGGTCGGCGACTCCTTCACCGAGGGCATGTCCGACCTGATGCCCGACGGCACCTACCGGGGCTGGGCGGACCTGCTCGCCGCACGGATGGCGGCGCGTACGCCCGGCTTCCGGTACGCCAACCTCGCGGTGCGCGGCAAGCTGATCCAGCAGATCGTCGACGAGCAGGTCGACGTCGCGGCGGCCATGGGAGCCGACGTGATCACCCTGGTCGGCGGCCTCAACGACACGCTGCGGCCCAAGTGCGACATGGGCCGGGTCCGCGGGCTCCTCACGGAGGCCGTGGAGAAGCTGGCCCCTGCCTGCCGGCAGCTTGTCCTGATGCGCAGCCCGGCCCGTCAGGGACCCGTCCAGGAGCGGTTCCGGCCGCGTATGGAGGAGCTGTTCGCCTGCGTCGACGAGCTGGCCGCCCGGCACGGCGCGCTCGTCGTCGACCTGTACGGCGCACCCTCCCTGAGCGACCCGCGGATGTGGGACGTGGACCGGCTGCATCTGACGGCCGAGGGCCACCGCCGGGTCGCGGAGGCGGTCTGGCAGACGCTGGGCCACGACCCCGAGGACGCCGCGTGGCACACGCCGATGCCGGCGACGCTGCCGCCGGGCTGGGTCATGCGGCGGGTGGCGGACGCCCGCTTCGCCCGGCAGCACCTGCTCCCCTGGATAGGCCGCCGCCTGACGGGCCGCTCCTCGGGCGACGGACGGCCCCCCAAGCGGCCCGAGCTGGCGCCCTACGAAGACCTGGCGTAGCCGCAGGTGGACGCGCCGGTCACACCGTCGTAGGTTCCGACAAAGACACCCGCGGCGCTGGCCTGCACGAATCGCCAGTAGAATCCGGTCACGTGACTTCCGCTCCCGCCAAGCCCCGCATCCCGAACGTCCTCGCCGGACGCTACGCCTCCGCCGAGCTCGCCACGCTCTGGTCGCCCGAGCAGAAGGTGAAGCTGGAGCGGCAGCTCTGGCTCGCCGTGCTGCGGGCTCAGAAGGACCTCGGGATCGAGGTGCCGGACGCGGCCCTGGCCGACTACGAGCGTGTCCTCGACACCGTCGACCTGGCCTCCATCGCCGAGCGCGAGAAGGTCACCCGGCACGACGTGAAGGCGCGGATCGAAGAGTTCAACGACCTCGCCGGGCACGAGCACGTGCACAAGGGCATGACCTCGCGCGACCTCACCGAGAACGTCGAGCAGCTGCAGATCCGCCTGTCGCTGGAGCTGATGCGCGACCGCACGGTCGCCGTCCTGGCCCGGCTCGGCAAGCTCGCCGGCGAGTACGGCGAGCTGGTCATGGCCGGCCGCTCGCACAACGTCGCCGCGCAGGCCACCACCCTCGGCAAGCGCTTCGCCACCGCCACCGACGAGCTGCTCGTCGCCCACGGCCGCATCGAGGAGCTGCTGGGCCGCTACCCGCTGCGCGGCATCAAGGGCCCGGTCGGCACTGCGCAGGACATGCTGGACCTGCTCGGCGGGGACGCCTCGAAGCTCGCGGACCTGGAGCAGCGCATCGCCGGGCACCTCGGCTTCTCGCAGGCGTTCACCTCGGTCGGCCAGGTCTACCCGCGCTCGCTGGACTACGAGGTCGTGACAGCCCTGGTGCAGCTGGCGGCGGCCCCGTCGTCGCTGGCGAAGACGATCCGGCTGATGGCCGGGCACGAGCTGGTCACCGAGGGCTTCAAGCCCGGCCAGGTCGGCTCCTCGGCGATGCCGCACAAGATGAACACCCGCTCCTGCGAGCGCGTCAACGGCCTGATGGTCATCCTGCGCGGCTACGCCTCGATGACCGGTGAGCTGGCGGGCGACCAGTGGAACGAGGGCGACGTGTCCTGCTCGGTGGTGCGCCGGGTCGCGCTGCCGGACGCGTTCTTCGCGCTGGACGGTCTGCTGGAGACCTTCCTGACGGTGCTCGACGAGTTCGGCGCGTTCCCGGCGGTCGTCGCCCGGGAGCTGGACCGCTACCTGCCGTTCCTCGCCACCACGAAGGTGCTGATGGGCGCCGTGCGCGCGGGCGTGGGCCGGGAGCTCGCGCACGAGGCGATCAAGGAGAACGCCGTGGCCTCCGCGCTCGCCATGCGCGAGCAGGGCGCCGAGCGCAACGAGCTGCTCGACAAGCTGGCCGCCGACGCGCGCATCCCGCTGGACCGTGACCAGCTGGACGCGCTGATGGCCGACAAGCTGTCCTTCACCGGTGCCGCGGGCGACCAGGTCGCCACCGTCGTCGCCCGGGTCGAGGAGATCGTCAAGCAGAACCCCCAGGCCGCGGGCTACACGCCCGGGGCGATCCTCTGACACGCCGGCCGGGTGGCCGACAGTGCCGCGTTTCACGCCCGAGGAGCTTCAGGCCGCCCGCGACCGCGTCGTGCCCGACGTGGTCGCGGAGGGTCTGCACGTCCTGTTCTGCGGCATCAACCCCGGTCTGATGACGGCCGCGACCGGCCATCACTTCGCCCGCCCGGGCAACCGGTTCTGGCCGGTGCTGCACCGCTCCGGGTTCACACCGCGCCTGCTGAAGCCGTCCGAGCAGCAGGAGTTGCTGTCGTACGGGCTCGGCATCACCAACGTCGTGGCACGGGCTTCCGCCCGGGCCGACGAGCTGAGCGCCGAGGAGTACCGGGAGGGCGGGCGGTTGCTCGCGGCGAAGGTGGAGCGGCTGCGACCGCGCTGGCTGGCCGTCGTGGGGGTGACCGCGTACCGGGTCGCGTTCGACGACCGCACGGCGCGGGTGGGGCCGCAGTCGCGGACGATCGGGGAGACGCGCGTGTGGGTGCTGCCCAACCCGAGCGGGCTGAACGCGCACTGGACGGCCGAGACGATGGCGGAGGAGTTCGGACGGCTGCGCGAGGCCGCCGGGGCCTGAGGGCGGGCGGGACTCTGCGGACTCCCCCTAGGGCGGGTCCGCCTCCGTGACCAGGGCCAGCAGCCGGACCTCCTGTGACACGTCACGGTCCCCGACCGCCACGGCGACCCAGCGGCCCGTGCCCTCCACCTCCCACAGGTGGGCCACGCCCGCGCACGCGCTCAACTCGGCCCAGGGCCGCGGTATCTCCTCCCGCTCGGTGCGCAGCAGGACGGTCTCCAGGTTGTAGGGGTCCGTGTCTCCCCAGCGGGAGGCGAGGAGCTCGTAGACCGCGTCGCGGTCCTTCTCGTACTGGTCGATCGTCACCGCCCGGGCGGCAGGGTCGGTTTGCGTCGCGGCCTCCAACACCGCGACGTGGTGACCCGGTCCCGAGAAGCCGACGTCCGACGGGCCGTGCTCCGCAGGAAAGGGGCGGTAGCACAGCTCGTCGATGACGGCGATGTGCTGTGCGATGTTCATGGGTCCAGTAAACCGGCCCCCACTGACAGTTGGCGGGGCATCACCCGGCTCGCCGTCAGGCGTCCCTGCGGCGCAGACGCCAGGCTCCCGCCAGCAGGGCGGCGGCCGTCCACAGCGCCGTCACGGCGAGCCCCGACCAGGGCCCCAGGGCGCCGTCGTAGGTCTCCCGGAGAACCAGTTGCCCGGCCTTGTCGGGCAGGAAGTCGGCGACGGTGCCGGTGGCGTCGCCGATCACGAACGACACCACGAGGATGAACGGCACCAGCAGGGAGAGGGTGGCCACGCCGCTGCGCAGCAGGGCGGCGGTCCCCGCGGCGAACAGCGCCATCAGCATGAGGTAGACACCGCAGCCCACGACAGCCCGCGTCTGCTCACCGGTGCTGAGCCCGTCGGCCGCCGCGCCGAGCCCGGCCCGCCCGGCGAGCAGGGCGGCGAGGGCCGTCACCAGCCCCACGAGGAACGCCGGTACGGCGATGACGGCCGCCTTGGCCGCGAACCACCGGCCGCGTCGCGGCACCGCGGCCAACGACAACCGGAGCACGCCCTGATGGAACTCCGACGACACGGCCATGGCCCCGAAGGAGATGGCCGCGATCTGGCCCGGTATGACGCCGGACAGGGACGCGAACAGCGGATCGAACCCCGGATCCGAGGTGTCGGAGGCACCGGCGAGCGCGGAGAACGCGACGGTGGCCGCGAACAGCGCCAGCAGCGCTCCCGGGAGCGAGCGCAGCGTGCGGATCTTCAGCCACTCGGAGCGCAGTACGGGGGTGAGTTCCATGGTCAGGCCTCCTGGTGGTGTGCGGTGAACTCGGTCTCGGCCTCGGTGAGGTCGAAGTAGGCCTGCTCCAACGTGCCCTCCTCGGCGGCCAGTTCAAGGACGGGCAGGCCCGCTGCCGAGGCGATGCGGCCGATGTCGTCCACTCGTGCACCGTGCACGGTCCAGTGCCCGTCCGCGTGCTCCTCCGCGTCGTGGCCGTGCCGGGCGAGGGCGGACGTGAGCGCGACGGGATCGGTCGTGCGGATGCGCACGCGGGGCTGCACGCGCGCGTGGATGAAGTCCCGCATCGGGGTGTCGGCGAGGAGCCGGCCCCGGCCGAGGACGACGAGGTGGTCGGCGAAGGACGCGGTCTCGTTCATCAGATGGCTGGAGACCAGGACCGTCCGGCCCTCCCCCGCCAGCCGGCGCAGCAACGTCCGTATCCACACGATGCCTTCGGGGTCGAGGCCGTTGGACGGCTCGTCCAGCATGACGACCTCGGGGTCGCCCAGCAGGGCGGCGGCGATGCCGAGCCGCTGGCGCATGCCCAGGGAGTACGTCCGCACGCGGCGCCGGGCCACCGGCGCCAGGCCCGTCTCCTGAAGGACCTCGTCGACCCGCCGGTCCGGGATGCGGTTGCTCGCCGCCAGGACCCGGAGGTGGTCGCGGGCGGTGCGGGAGCCGTGCGCGGCCTGCGCGTCGAGCAGGGCGCCCACGTGGCGCAGGGGTTCACGGAGCGCCGGATAGGGCCGGCCGCCGATCGAGGCGGAGCCGGCGGTCGGCCGGTCGAGGCCGAGCACCAGCCGCATGGTGGTGGACTTCCCGGCGCCGTTCGGGCCGAGGAAGCCGGTGACGCGGCCGGGGTGCACACGGAAGGTGAGCCGGTCCACGGCCCGCCGGCCGCCGAACTCCTTGGTGAGGTCCAGGACGTCGATGCTGGTCATGACAGCAGCGTGGCAACCGGACCGGAGTGCGGTCCTCCCCCGGCGGTGGAGATCGTCTCCCCCGTGCGGGGGAGGCTAGCGGTCGGTGCCGGCTGACACGATGACGCCATGGTCCGCATGCTGCGCCCCTTCACCAGGGCGGTGACGTACACGCGGTGGCTGCATCTCTCCATGGCCGTCGTGTGGCCCTCCCTGTGGCTGTTCATCGACGAGGCGTGGTGGACGGTGGCCACGGCGACCGTGCTGCTGGGCCTCGCGGGCCTGGTCCCCGCCATGCGGGTCGTGGAGGGGTTCCAGGCCAGGCTGTTGCTGACCGGCCACCGGGACGGTGGCCAGGGCCCGGAGATCGTCCTCGCCCCCTCGGTCACCTGGGGCGACCGCGGCCGGGTGGTGGTGTGGCTCCAGGCGAGGCTGTTCTTCGGCGCCCTGGTGTCGCATCTCGCCGTCCAGCTGCTCCTGCTCGGAGCGGACCTGGTGTCCACGGCGATCAGCGGCGAACGGGCCGGCGGCGCCTGGCTCGTCGTCACGGGCCACCACTGGTGGCACGCCCTGCTCGCGCCCTTGCCCCTGGTCGTGGCGGCCGCGGTCGTGGTCGGTTCGGGGCGCCTCATCACGGCGCTCGCCCTGCGCCTGCTCGGTCCTTCCCCCGCCGAGCGGCTCGCCGCACTGGAGGAGCGCACGGAACAGCTCCTGGAACGCACGCGCATCGCCCGCGAGTTGCACGACTCCATCGGGCACGCGCTGACGGTCGCGGTCGTGCAGGCGGGGGCGGCCCGGGCCGCGGGCGATCCCGCCTTCACCGACCGGGCCCTGGGCGCCATCGAGGAGACCGGCCGGGCCGCTCTGGAGGACCTGGAGCGGGTGCTCGGCGTCCTGCGCGAGTCGGGGAGACCGGTGAGCGGCAGACCGACCCTCGCGGACGCCGACCGCCTGCTGGAGTCGGCCCGGGCCTCCGGGGCGAAGGTCGACGCGGAGGTGACCGGCCCGGTGGAGACGGTGCCCGGGCCGGTGTCCCGCGAGGGCTACCGCATCCTCCAGGAGTCGCTGACCAACGTGCTGCGGCACGCGGGGGCGGTCCCGGTGCGCGTGCGGGTGCACGTCGCCGGCGGCACCCTCGTCCTCGCGATACGCAATCCGCTGCCGGCCGGGGCCCCCGGCTCCGGGCGCGGCAGCGGGCTGCGCGGAATACGCGAACGCGCGGCCCTGCTCGGCGGGCTGGCCCGGACCGGGCCCGACGAAGGTGACTGGCAGGTCCATGTCGAATTGCCACTGAGTTGATCTACGCTGGTCCGATGCCGGTCAGCGTTCTCCTCGTCGACGACGAACCCCTGGTGCGTGCGGGTCTGCGGGCCGTACTGGAGGCACAGCCCGACATCGAGGTCGTCGGGGAGGCGGCGGATGGGGCAGCGGTGATCCCGCTCGTGCGGCGGTTGCGGCCGGACGTGGTCGCCATGGACGTACGGATGCCGCTCCTGGACGGCATCGAGGCCACCCGGGCGCTGCTGCGGACGGTCGACGATCCGCCGCGGATCGTCGTGGTGACGACGTTCGAGAACGACGAGTACGTGTACGAGGCGCTGCGGGCGGGAGCCGACGGATTCCTGCTCAAGCGGGCCCGGCCGGCCGAGATCGTGCACGCGGTGCGGCTGATCGCCGCGGGCGAGTCGCTGCTGTTCCCGGCCTCGGTGCGGCAGCTCGCCGCCGAGTACGGCGACCGCGGCAACCGCGCGGCGCGGGCCGTGCTGGAGCGGGCCCAGCTGACCGAGCGCGAGTCCGAGGTGCTGCGGCTGATGGCGCGGGGCCTGTCGAACGCGGAGATCGCCGCCCACCTGGTCGTGGGGACGGAGACCGTGAAGTCGCACGTCAGCGCGGTGCTGGCGAAGCTGGGGGCGCGGGACCGCACCCAGGCGGTGATCGCGGCGTACGAGTCGGGGTTCGTTGCGCCCGGCTGATCACCGGGCCGGTGCCCGCCCCTCGCCGGGGTGTGCCGCGTCGAAGTACGATCCGGCCAACACGGGCACGACCTGGGAGGACGGACGGTGGGGCGGCTGACCGGCGGGGATCCCTCGCTGCTGCGAAGGATCAACTCCGCGGTGGTGCTGCACGCGCTGCGCGCCACGGACTGCGCGACGCTGACCGAGATCACCCGGGTGACGGGGTTGTCCCGGCCGACCGTGGAGGGCGTCGTCGAGGGGCTCATCGAGGCCGGGCTCGTCGTGGAGAAGGCGGCCGAGGAGGGCGCCGCCCGGCGGCAGGGGCGTCCGGCGCGGCGGTTCCGGTTCCGGGCGGAGGCCGGTCACCTGCTCGGGCTGGAGATCGGGGCGCGCCGGGTGGCCGCACTGCTGTCCGACCTGGACGGCCGGGTGATCGGCGCCCAGGCCAGGGAGGTCTCCGAGACGGCGGAGGCCGATGAGCGGCTGGAGCGCCTGCGCGGGGCCGTCGCCGACCTGTTGCGGAGGGCCGGGGTCGCCCGTGGCTCGCTGCGGGCCGTGGGCGTCGCGACGCCCGGGATCGTGGAGGCCGACGGCACGGTGGCGCTGGGCACGGCGCTGCCGGGGTGGACGGGGCTGCGGCTGGGCGAGCGGCTGAGCCGGTCGTTCAAGTGCCCGGTGCTGGTCGAGAACGACGCCAACGCGGCCGTCGTCGCCGAGCACTGGAAGGGCGCCGCCACCGAATCGGACGACGTGGTGTTCGTGCTGGCGGGGCTGAGCCCCGGCGCCGGTTCGCTGATCGGGGGCCGGCTGCACCGCGGGTACGGCGGAGCGGCCGGCGAGATCGGCGCGCTGCACCTGCTGGGCCGGGAGGTGACGCCCGAGACGCTGCTCTCCACCACGGACGAGCCCCTGCACCCCCTCGACGAGCAGGCGGTCGCCGGGGTCTTCGCGCAGGCCCGTGAGGGCGACCAGCGGGCCCGCGCCGCCGTCGACCGCTTCCTCCAGCGCCTGGTCCACGACGTGGCCGCACTCGTCCTCGCCCTGGACCCGGAGCTGGTCGTCGTCGGCGGCTGGGCGGCGGGCCTGGACGGCGTCCTGGACCCTCTCCGCCAGGAACTCGCCCGCTACTGCCTGCGCCCCCCGCAGGTCACCCTCTCCGGCCTCGGAGACGCGGCCGTGGCAACGGGCGCCCTGCGCCTGGCCCTGGACCACGTGGAGGCACAGCTCTTCGCGGTGGAGCAACGCTCCTAGACCAGGTGTACTGACCTGAAGCGTTGTGCACACAGCTGATCGGTGAGTGACCGTCGAGGACCTCCGGGCCGCGACCGGGCATCATGGCGCCATGATCCAGTACGACCGGCGCGCACCCGAGGCGCTCCCGCAGCACCCGGACGTCACCGAGGCCATCGTCCGGGAGCGACGCCTTCACACCCCCTCCGTCCGTCTCTCCGGCCCCGGCGCCGAAGAGCTCTTCGATCCCGATTTCACCGAGGTCGGCGCCTCCGGGCGGCGGTGGACGCATGCGGAGATGGTCGCCGCCCTCCCCACCCTCCACGGCGGCGCCGAGAGCAGCACCCCCATCACCGCAGAACACTTCGTGGGCACGGTCCTCGCCCCCGGGATCGTCCACCTCACCTACGAGACGCGCATCCAGGGCCGGCACGCCCGCCGTTCGTCGGTCTGGCGCCGCGACGCCGCCGGAGAGTTCCGGCTGTACTACCACCAGGCCACGCCGGTTCCTGACGGGACGGCCCGGCCGTAGGGTCCGTTCCCAGGCCGCTCTGCCCCTTCCCGTCGGGTCCGGCCGGCCAGGCCTGATCCAACGCGGTCTGCCCTACAGGCCCAGGGGGACAACGCCTTCGAGGGGCGCGAGTTCGAGGGGCGCGAGCTGTTTCGACATGTGGCTCCACCGCGTGGGCGCGACAAGCCACCGCGCGCCGGCAGCCTCGAACACACCGCTCCCCTACGGCGCCAGGTTCAGGACGCCTGCTTCTGCATCCCGGCGTGGATCTCCACACCCCCCGAGTCGCCGAAGGTCAACCGGCACGTGTCAGCGCGATACGTCGCCACCGACAGCGCGGCCGTACGCCCCCCGGCGAAGAACCGCGTCGTCACCACCAGCACCGGCGCCCCCGGCAGCCGGTCCAGCTCCTTCGCCTCGTCGGCACCGGCGGAGCCGAGCTCCACCGCGTTCTCCTGCCGCTCCGGCTCCAGCCGCTGCAGCTCGCGCAGCACCGCACGCGCGTGTGCCGCCCCGGACGGCGCGTCGATGCCGGAGAGTTCGGGCACCGAGGACTGCGGGATGTACAGCAGTTCCGCGGCCACGGGCCGGCCCTGCGAGACCCGGGAGCGCCGCACGATGTGCACGGGCTCGTCGCGGCCGGTCTCCAGCGCGTCGGCGACGGCAGCCGGCGGCACGGCCGCCGTGCAGTCGACGGGCTGCCAGGCGTCCTCGGAGCCGCCCGGCCAGGTGTGCGGGCCGGTGCCGAGGGAGACGCCCATGCGGGGCGGCGCGACGGTCGTGCCGACACCGCGGCGGCGTTGCAGCCTGCCTTCGAGTTCGAGCTGCTCCAGGGCCTGGCGGAGCGTGGCCCGGGCGACGCCGAAACGGGCTGCGAGGTCACGCTCGTTCGGCAGGATCTCCCCCACCGAGAACTCCGAGTCGAGCGCTTCACTGAGCACCGTCTTGAGATGCCAGTACTTCGGCTCCTGCACCGATTCCAGCTGCGTGGTCCCCACCCTGTCCTCCGCAATCGCCGTGGTCGGCGGCGTTTTAAGCGCCCTTGTTTATTAAAGGTTGTTGCACTTCTCTGCGACCATAGGGCGGCCCTGATCCTTGGTCAAGACCAATGGCCGGGAACGTTCACGGGGCACGCACACGGGGTCTCTGACCGGGCCCGCAGGGAGGTCTAGGCCGCTGTCAGGGACCGCAGCTTGTCGGGGTTGCGGATGATGTAGACCGACTGCACGCGGCCGTCGGCCACGTCGAGCTGGAGGACGGAGTCGGGCTCGCCGCCGGACAGGACCAGCACGGCCGGGCCGCCGTTGACCTCCAGGAAGCGCACGGTCAGGCCCGGGAGGCCCTTCTGCGCGGTGCCGATGAGGAAACGGCCGACCTTGTCGGCGCTCTCCATGACCCGCAGCGGCGCCCGCGACTTGCCGCCGCTGTCGCCGACGAGCCGGACCTCCGGGGCGAGCAGCGCCATCAGGCCTTCGAGGTCGCCGTCGGCCGCGGCGGCGAGGAACCGCTCGGTGAGGTCGCGGCGCTGGGCGGGGTCGACGTCGTAGCGCGGGCGCCGCTCCTCGACGTGCTTGCGGGCCCGTCCGGCGAGTTGGCGCACTGCCGGCTCGCCGCGGTCGAGCATGGCGGCGATGTCGGCGTAGGGGAAGCCGAAGGCCTCGCGCAGCACGAACACGGCCCGCTCCAGCGGTGACAGCGACTCCAGCACGACGAGGACGGCGAGGGAGACGGAGTCGGCGAGCACGGCCCGCTCGGCGGTGTCCGGCACGGTGTCGCCGAAGTCGGTGACGTACGGCTCGGGCAGCCAGGGGCCGACGTAGGTCTCGCCGCGGGCCTTGATCTGACGCAGCCGGTCGATGGCGAGGCGGGTGGTGATCCGCACCAGGTAGCCGCGCGGTTCGCGCACGTCTGCGCGGTCGCCGCCGGACCAGCGCAGCCAGGCCTCCTGGACCACGTCCTCCGCGTCGGCCACCCGGCCGAGCATGCGGTAGGCGACGCCCAGCAGGACGGGCCGGTGTGCTTCGAAGACGTCGGTCGCTGTCTCGGTGGTCACGGCTCCATCCCAGCCCACCGCTGCGGCCCTGTCCAGGCGGAATCGCCCCTTCCCGGACAGAATGGCCGACAGGGCGCCGGTGATCGGCGGCGTGGTCCTGGGAGGCGGACGAGCACAACGTCTTCGCCTGCGGGGACGACCCGGGCGCCGAGGAGCAGTGACGGCGCTGCTCGGGGAGTTCGGCCGGCCGGCGGACCGCGTGCTCGGCCTCGGCGGGATCCGGGCGGCCCGGGCCGTGGAGATGTGGCTGCGCCTGCGGGCCGGCCTGTTCCGGAAGTTCGGGCACGGCGAGTGCAACCTGGAGGCCTGCGGGCCCGTTTGAGCGGCCCGGCACGGTGAAGGCGGCGGCACCATGGGGCTACCGGCGGGTAGTAATTGCTGACAAGCTGTCTACAGCGTCCGTCAGCGAGTACAGCCGAGGAGCACCCCATGTCCGCCACCGTCTCCTTCAAAGTCGCCTCCGCGCATGGCGAGCAGAGCGTGACCCTGTCCTACACGCGCCGGGGCGGCGGCGAGCCACTCCTGCTGCTGCACGGCATCGGCCACCACCGCCAGGTGTGGGACCCGGTGATCCCGGCGCTGGCGGCCGAGCGCGACGTGATCGCCGTGGACCTGCCCGGCTGCGGCGAGTCGCCGGCGCTCCCGGACGGCATGGCGCACGACCTGCCCACGATGAGCACGGTTCTGACCGCGCTGTTCGGCGCCCTGGAGATCGAACGGCCGCACGTGGCGGGCAACTCACTCGGCGGCCTGCTGGCGCTGGACCTGGCCCGGGCACGGCTCGTCCGCTCCGTCACCGCCCTGTCCCCCGCCGGGTTCTGGAACGAGGCCGAGCGCCGCTACGCCTTCACGGTGCTGATGACCATGCGGCAGATCGCCCGCCGGATGCCGCCGCCGGTGGTCGAGCGGCTGGCCCGCCCGGCCATCGGCCGCACCCTGCTGACGAGCACCATCTACGCCCGCCCGGGCCGCCGTTCCCCCGAGGCCGTGGTCGCCGAGACGCTCGCACTGGCCCGGGCGCAGGGGTTCTCCGAGACGCTGCGCTCCGGCCGGACGGTGCAGTTCACCGACGACATCGTGGGCACGCCGGTCACCGTCGCATGGGGCAACCGGGACCGGCTGCTCATCCCGCGCCAGGGCGTGCGCGCCAAGGGCGTCATCCCGGGGGCGCGGCTGGTGCGCCTGCCCGGCTGCGGCCACGTCCCCATGAACGACGACCCGGCGCTGGTGGCCCGGGTGGTCCTCGACGGCAGCCGCTGACCTGCCCGGGGCGGCACGACGCCCTCTAAGGTTCTGCCTCATGAGGCCAACTCCGAGCGGGGAACCGGGTGAAGGTGCGGCGTCCGCCGCCTGGGAGCTGCTGCTCCCCGCCGCTTCGGCTCCGGCACGCACGCGTGGCCGCTCCCTGCAGGCGGCGCTGCGCGAGGCGGTCCGCTCGGGCCGGCTCGCCCCGGGCACCCGGCTGCCGTCGAGCCGGGATCTCGCGGCGGACCTGGGGGTGTCGCGCGGGCTGGTCACGGAGGCCTACGAGCAGCTGACCGCCGAGGGGTACCTGCGCAGCGGCCGGGGTTCGGGGACCTGGGTGGGCGCGGCCGTCCGGGCGGCGGAGCCGCGGGCGCACGATCTCGCTCCGCGCTCACCCGGCGCCCGCGCGGACTTCGTGCCCGGGACGCCGGACCTGGCGCTGTTCCCGCGTGCCGCGTGGGCCGCCGCGCACCGCGGTGTCCTGGCGGACCTGCCGCACCAGGAGCTGGGCTACCCCGACCCGCGCGGGCTGCCGCGGCTGCGTACCGCGCTGGCCGAACTGCTCGCCCGGCGGCGGGGCGTGGTGGCCGACCCGGAGCGGATCGTCGTCGTGTCGGGGGTGGCCCAGGCGACCACTCTGCTCGGTTTCGCGTTGCACGCGCGCGGGCTGCGCACGGTCGGCGTGGAGGACCCGGGCAGTCCGCAGCACGACGCGCTGTACGCGTCGGCCGGGATCGCCGTCGTGCCCGTGCCGGTGGACGACGAGGGCGTCGCCCCCGAGCCGCTGCGGGCCTCGGGCGTCCGGGCCGTGGTGACGACTCCGGCCCATCAGTTCCCCACCGGCATCGCCTACTCGGCCCGGCGCCGCGCGGAACTCCTGGACTGGGCGCGGTCGGTGGACGGCATCGTCCTGGAGGACGACTACGACGGCGACTTCCGTTACGACCGAGCGCCGGTCGGCGCGCTCCAGGGCCTCGACCCGGACCACGTGGCCTACACGGGTTCGGTCAGCAAGTCCCTCGCGCCGGGCCTGCGGCTGGGCTGGATGCTGGTGCCGGAGTCCTGGGCGGAGGAGGTCGTCGAACGCAAGCGCACCATGGATCTCGGCCACCCCTCCCTCGACCAGGCCCTGTTCGCCCGCTTCCTGGAGCGCGGCGACTACGACCGTCAGCTGCGCCGCTGCCAGCGCGCCTACCGAGACCGGCGCGACGCGCTGGTCGCCGCCCTGGACGCGCACTTCCCCGGTTCGCAGGTGTCCGGGATCGCCGCCGGCCTCCATGTGATCGCCACACTGCCGCAGCGGTACGGACCCGAGAAACGGTTCCTCGCGCGGGTGGCGGCGGCAGGGGTGGCGGTGCGCCCGCTGTCGGCCTACGCCCATGCACCGGCTGCGCCCGAGGGGGCCGAAGGGGTTCGGCTCGTCCTTGGCTACGCCCATGTTCCGCCCTCCCGGATCGCAGCGGGTGTGCGTCTGATGGCCGAGGCCGCAACCGGGTGAGCCGACCGGTTCGCCGGTTCCCTCACCCTGCGGGCAGTTGTTCACTTGGGGTTCGTGTGTGCGCTGCGACGTGCCAGTAGTTGTGGCTGTGCACACTTGGCCGGATCCCGTCCCTGGAGGCGCATCCATGTCACACCGTCCGTTGCCCGGGCGCCGAAGCGTCCTGCGTGGTTCCCTCGCGGCGTCGGCCGCCCTGTCCCTGCCCACGGCTCTCGGCGCGGCGCCCGCGTTCGCGCGCTCCGGGCGCCCGACGGCGGGCTGGGGTGTGCAGGCGGGAGACGTGACCTGCGACTCCGGTCTTGTGTGGGTGCGCTCCGACCGGCCCGCCCGGATGATCGTGGAGACCGCGGCGACCGAGTCGTTCCGCGACCCGCGCCGGTGGCACGGCCCGCTGCTGGGCCCGGGCAGCGACTTCACCGGCACGACCCGGCTGCGCGGCCTGCCGGCCGGTGAGCAGATCCACTACCGCGTGCTGCTCGCCGACCCGGACGACCCGCGCCGCACCGGCGAGCCGGTCACCGGCACCTTCCGCACGGCGTCCGCCAAGCGCCGCGACGGTGTGCGGTTCGTCTGGTCCGGCGACCTGGCCGGACAAGGGTGGGGCATCAACCCGGAGTTCGGCGGCTACCGCATCTACGACGCCATGGGCGCCCTCGACCCGGACTTCTTCCTGTGCAGCGGCGACAACATCTACGCCGACGGCCCGATCACCAGGACCGTGGCTCTGCCCGACGGCCGCACCTGGCGGAACATCACCACCGAGGAGAAGGCGAAGGTCGCCGAGACCCTGGCGGAGTTCCGCGGCAACTTCCGCTACAACCTGCTCGACGAGAACCTGCGGGCCTTCAACGCCCGGGTCCCGTCCATCGTCCAGTGGGACGACCACGAGGTCACCAACAACTGGTACCCGGGCGAGATCCTCACCGACGCCCGCTACACCGAGAAGCGCGTCGACGTGCTCGCCGCCCGCGCCCGCCAGGCCTTCTCCGAGTACTTCCCCATCTCCACGCTGCGCCGCCCCGACGGCCGGGTCTACCGCGTGCAGCACCACGGCCCGCTGCTGGACGTGTTCGTCCTGGACATGCGCACGTACCGCAACGCGAACTCGCCGGACGACCCGCAGGGCATCCTCGGCCGGAAGCAACTGGAGTGGCTCAAGCGCGAGCTGTCCCGCTCCCGGGCGGTGTGGAAGGTGATCGCCTCCGACATGCCGATCGGCCTCGTCGTCCCGGACGGGACGAACATCGAGGCCGTCGCCCAGGGCGACCCCGGCAAGCCGCTCGGCCGCGAGCTGCAGATCGCCGAACTGCTGCGGTTCGTCAAGCACCGGCGGATCACGGGCACGGTGTGGCTGACGGCCGATGTGCACCACACCTCGGCGCAGCACTACCTGCCGTCGAAGGCCGCCTTCACCGACTTCGAGCCGTTCTGGGAGTTCGTCTCGGGCCCCCTCAACGCCGGTGCCTTCCCGGCCAACGCGCTCGACGGCACCTTCGGCCCGGACCGCGTGTTCGTGAAGGCACCGACGACCGCCAACGTCTCCCCCGCCGATGGCTTCCAGTTCTTCGGCGAGGTCGACATCGACGGCCACAGCGGCGAGCTGACGGTACGTCTGCGGGAGCAGGACGGCACCGTGCTCTACACCAAGGTCCTCCAGCCGGGCCGGGTCGGCCAGTAGGTACGGAACGCAACGTTTGAAGCGGCGACAAAGGGGGGAAACTGGCTCCTTTACCCTCTGGTCACAGAGCGTTCTCGATCACGCAACACCGTTCCGTCACAGTGGGTGCATGACGCGAGAAGTGACTCAAGTGCCGCACCGGAACGACGACCACCGCCCCGCCACGCCGTGGCAGCGGTTCGCGGAGGCCTTCCGGGCCCGGCGAACACGACGCCTCGAACACGCGCCGCCGACGAGTGATACCGGGTCCCCGGCACCGGAAGCGGTGCCGGGGGCGAACACCCTGTGGCGGATGCGGACCACGGTTCAGGACGAGCCGGGGTCACTGGCAGCGCTGTGCGGTGCCCTGGCCGGGCAGCACGTCGACATCCTCAGCCTGCAGACACACCCGCTGGCCGAGGGCACGGTCGACGAGTTCCTGCTGCGGGGCCCTGCCGCCCTGTCGGCGTCCGCCATCACCACGGCCGTCGAGTCGGCCGGTGGCACCGACACCTGGATCGAGCGGGCCGACGCCCACGACCTCGTGGACGCGCCGACCCGGGTCCTCGGACTCGCCGCCCGCACGGCCCTGGACTCGGCGGAACTGCCGCTGACCCTGCGGCAGTTGCTGGGCAGGTGCACGATCCGGTCCCAGCCCGCTCCCGTCGGCGGCCGGGCGCCGGGCGGACTTCCGGTGGAGGGCGCCCTCGACGACACGGTGATGCGGCTGCGCGCCCCGGAAGGCGGAGTGATCACCGTGGAGCGGCCGTACCTGGCGTTCACCCCGACCGAGTTCGCCCGGGCCAGGGCTCTGGTGGAACTGGACGCCCGGCTCGGACCGCGCCTGCCGCACGGACGGGACGTGCTCACGCTCGCCGAGGGCAGCGACATCACCGTGCGGCGGGCCGACACCCGTGACCTCGAAGCGGCCAGGGCGATGCACGAGCGGTGCTCGCCGCGCACGCTGAAGCTGCGCTACCACGGGCCGGTCGGTGACGCCGACCGGTATCTCAACCACCTGCTCAGCCCGCGCTACGGCCGCACGCTCGCCGTGCAGACCGCGTCCGGGCGGGTGGTCGGGCTCGGGCATCTGCTGTGGGACGGGGACGAGACGGAGGTCGCGCTGCTCGTCGAGGACGCGTGGCAGCGGCGGGGGGTCGGGGCGGAATTGCTGTCGCGGCTGGTCGGGATGGCCGTCGAGGCCGGTTGCTCGAGTGTGTATGCCGTGACGCAGGCGTCCAACACGGGGATGGTCGCCGCCATGCGGGGACTGGGACTGCCTCTCGACTACCAGGTCGAGGAGGGGACGCTGGTGATCACTGCGCGGCTGGGTGAGGCGGTCGTGACGAGCGCGGAGGAGCTGGGGAGCGCCTCCGCGTCGTAGAGGCGTACGTCAGCGGGCGGGTGCGGGTTCTCTGTGGCTTGTCGCGCAGTTCCCCGCGCCGCCCCTGACAGGGCCCAGCGCCTGGTCGAGATCCGACCAGAGGTCGTCCACGTCCTCCAGGCCCACCGACATGCGCAGCAACTGGTCGCTCACTCCGGCTCCCCTGCGGTCGTCCGCGTCGACGATGCGGTGGCTGATGGAGGCCGGGTGCTGGATCAGGGTGTCCACGCTGCCGAGGCTCACCGCCGGCGTGATCAGGCGGACGCCGGCGATGACCTCGTGCGGGTCGCCGTACACCTCGAAGGCGACCATCGCGCCGCCGATGCGCGGGTAGTGCACACGCGCCACCCGGGGGTCGGCGGCGAGGCGCTGGGCCAGGTCGGCTGCCGTGGCGGAGGCCGCCCGGACCCGGACGGGCAGGGTGGACAGACCGCGCAGCAGCAGGTAGCCGGCCAGCGGGTGCAGGACGCCGCCCGTGGCGAAGCGCACCTGGCGCAGCCGGCCCGCGAGCTCCTCGTCGCAGGCGACCACGCCCGCCAGGACGTCGCCGTGGCCGCCGAGGTACTTGGTGGCACTGTGCAGCACCAGCCGCGCGCCGTGCTCGGCGGGGCGCTGGAGGACGGGTGTGGCGAAGGTGTTGTCCACGAGCAGCGGCACCGAGCCGCAGGCGTGCGCGACGGCTCGCAGGTCGACCTCGGCGAGGGTGGGATTGGCCGGGGACTCGACGATGACCAGGCCGGTGTCCGGGCGCAGCGCGTCGGCGACACCGGCGGGGTCGGTCCAGGTCACCTCCGAGCCCAGCAGCCCGGCGGTCAGCAGGTGGTCGCTACAGCCGTAGAGGGGGCGCACGGCGACGACATGGCGCAGGCCCATCGAGCCGCGGACCAGGAGGACGGCGCTCAGCGCCGCCATGCCGCTGGCGAACGCCACCGCCGCCTCGCTGCCTTCGAGACGGGCCAGGGCCGTCTCGAAGCGGGCGACGGTCGGGTTGCCCAGCCGCCCGTAGACGGGCGGGCCGTCCGGCTCGGCGCCGGTGGTGGCGAACGCGTCGATGCGGGCCGCCTCGCCACGGCTGTCGTACGACGGGTAGGTGGTGGACAGGTCGATCGGCGGGGCGTGCAGGCCTTGACGGGCGAGGTCGTCCCGCCCGGCGTGCACGGCCTCGGTGGCGAGGGCTCGCGGTGCGGTGCGGACGTCGTCGTGGGCGCGCGTGCTCGTTGTGTCCATGTCCATGGTGGGCAAGGGTGAACATCGGCCGGGCAGCCGTGTGCAGATCCCGTGCTACGTTCGGCCGATGGCTGAATCTGTCGTACTGGATCCGGTGGATCTCCATTTGTTGCGGCTGTTGCAGAACGACGCCCGGGCGACGTACCGGGATCTCGCCGCGCAGGTCGGGGTGGCGCCGTCGACCTGTCTGGACCGGGTGACGCGGCTGCGCCGCTCGGGCGTGATCCTCGGGCACCGGCTGGAGCTGGATCCGGCCAAGCTGGGGCGTGGGCTCGAAGCCCTGCTGTCGGTGCAGGTCAGGCCGCACCGACGGGAGCTGGTGGGGCCGTTCGTGGAGCGGATCCGGGCCCTGCCGGAGTCGCGGACGGTCTTCCACCTGACCGGCCCGGACGACTATCTGGTCCATGTCGCGGTCGCCGACATGGCCGATCTGCAGCGGCTGGTGCTGGACGAGTTCACCTCGCAGCGGGAGGTGGCGCGGGTGGAGACCCGGCTGATCTTCCAGCAGTGGGAGTGCGGGCCGCTGCTGCCGCCTTCGCCCTCGGCTCAATCCGCGTGACGTGTGCGGTCCCTCGTACGAGGATGGCCGCATGTCTGAGATCAAGAGCCAGCTGCCCCGCGAGGTCGCCGACGCGTATGTCGACGAGCTCGTCGCCCTCGACCCGATCACCGGCACCTTCCTCGGCGACAAGGAGAGTTCGAGCAGGCTGCCCGACACCTCGCCCGCGGGCCAGGAGGCGCTCGCGGAGCTGGCACGCCGGACGCTGGCCCGGCTGGACGAGGCCGAGCGGCTGCCCGGCGCGGACAGCGACATCGAGCGCCGGTGCGCGCGGCTCCTGCGCGAGCGGCTGGGCGCCGAACTGGCGGTGCACGAGGCCGACGAGAGCCTGCGTTCCGTCAGCAACCTGAGCTCGATCGCCCATGCGGTGCGGCAGGTGTTCACCGTGACGCCGGCGCAGTCGGAGGAGGACTGGACGGCGATCGCCGAGCGGCTGCGCGGCGTCCCGGCCGCGCTGGAGGGCTACCGGGAGTCCCTGGCGCTCGGTCTTGAGCGGAAGCTCTACGGCGGGCCGCGGGCCACGGCCACGTTCGTGCAGCAGCTCGGCGAGTGGGCCGACGCGGACGGCGAGGGCCACGGCTGGTTCGAGCAGTACGCCGCCGCCGGCCCCGAGGCGCTGCGGTCCGAGCTGGACGCCGCCGCCCGCTCGGCCACCGAGGCCGTCGTCCGGCTGCGCGACTGGATGCGGGACGTGTACGCCCCGGCGATCGAGGGCGCGCCGGACGTGGTGGGCCGGGAGCGGTACGCGCGCTGGGTGCGCTATTTCAACGGCACGGACCTCGACCTGGACGAGGCGTACGCCTACGGCTGGTCCGAGTACCACCGCCTCCTCGGCGAGATGAAGACCGAGGCCGAGAAGATCCTGCCCGGTGCCGGCACCCCGTGGGAGGCGCTGGCCCACCTCGACGCGCAGGGCACGCACATCGAGGGCGTCGACGAGGTCCGCGACTGGCTCCAGAGCCTCATGGACGAGGCGATGGACGCTCTCGACGGCACCCACTTCGACCTGGCCGAGCGGGTGCGCCGGGTGGAGTCCCGCATCGCCCCTCCGGGCAGTGCCGCGGCCCCCTACTACACGCCGCCGTCGGACGACTTCTCGCGGCCCGGCTGCACCTGGCTGCCCACCATGGGCGAGACGCGCTTCCCGGTCTACGACCTGGTGTCGACCTGGTACCACGAGGGCGTGCCCGGCCACCACCTCCAGCTGGCCCAGTGGAAGCACGTGGCGCAGAACCTCTCGCGCTACCAGGCGAGCGTCGGCATGGTCAGCGCCAACGCCGAGGGCTGGGCGCTCTACGCGGAGCGGCTGATGGACGAACTGGGCTTCCTGACCGACCCGGAGCGCCGCCTCGGCTACCTGGACGCGCAGATGATGCGGGCGGTGCGCGTCATCATCGACATCGGCATGCACCTGGAGCTGACGATCCCGGACGACTCGCCCTTCCATCCCGGCGAGCGCTGGACGGCCGAGCTGGCGCAGGAGTTCTTCGGCTCGCACAGCAGCCGGCCGGCCGACTTCGTGGAGAGCGAGCTGACCCGCTACCTGTCCATGCCGGGCCAGGCCATCGGCTACAAGCTCGGCGAACGGGCCTGGCTGCTGGGCCGCGAGAACGCCCGCGCCCGCCACGGCGACGCCTTTGACCCGAAGGCGTGGCACATGGCGGCGCTGTCGCAGGGGTCGCTCGGACTGGACGACCTGGTGGACGAGTTGTCGGCGCTGTGATCAGCGGCGGAAGCCGCCCTCGGAGTTGACGACCTCGCCGGTGATCCAGCCCGCCTCGTCGGTCGCGAGCCAGGCGATGAGGCGGGCCGGGTCGTCGGGCATGCCCCACCGGCCCGAGGGGAAGCGGGCGGCGACGGCGTCGTAGTGCTCGCCGGTCAGATAGTCCGTGTCCACGGGGCCCGGGTTGACGGTGTTGACCGTGATGCCCCGCTCGGCGAGCGTCGCCGACAGGGAGCGGGTGATCGAGGCGAGGGCGCCCTTCTGGAGGGCGTAGGCGATCTCGCCGGGCATGCCGCCCGCGATGTCCTGACCCGAGGTCATCATCATCACGCGGCCTCCCGGGCCCGGTGGCCGCGACCGGGCGTGCGCCTGGACGAGCAGCAGGACCGCGCGGGTGTCGACCGCCCAGTGCCGGTCGAGCATGGCCGCGTCGATCTCGTCCAGCGAGCCGTCGGACCCGCTCTGCGCGTGGTTGGCGACGAGGATGTCGAGACGTCCGCCGAGGGCTTCGGCCGCCCTGCCGACGAGTTCCGCGGGTACGGCGGGGTCGGCCAGGTCACCGGGGCCCGCGACGATCCGGGACCCGGGGTCGCCGGCCGCGCCGCGGACGGAGGCGAGGACGTCCTCGGGGCGGTCGGCGCCCCAGGGCTGGTCGGCGTCGTGCGGGACGTGGTGGTGCAGATAGACGCTCGCGCCGTAGGCGGCCAGACGGCGGGCCACGGCGTGCCCGATGCCGCCGCGGCGGCTGGCGCCGGTGACCAGCGCGGTACGGCCGCGCAGGGGCAGAGGGTCGCGGCGGAGTTCCTCGGGGGCGGGGTGGGGAAGACGTGGCATGAGTTCATCGTGATCGCGCCGGCCGCCCGGCGCACACGGTTTTTCGTGGGTGACGCCGGGTCATCTCCGCACGAGCAGCCGGAGCTGGACCAGCCCCAGCCAGGTCTCCGGGCCGGGCTGGACCCTTGCCGCGCGCGCGGCGTAGCGGCCCGGCTCCAGGGCCACCCGCACGTGCTCGGACCCCGACGGGTGCGGCCCGGGCCAGGCCGCGTCGAACAGGAGGACCGGGCCCGGCACCTCCCAGTGCACCTCCGGTTCCCACTCCGCGCCGTCGACGGCCGGCGGGACGCTCGCCAGCAGTTCGTCCTCCGAGTTGGCGGCGCACCACCGGACGAACACGCCGTGGTCGGGCAGGTAGGCGGTCGAGGCGGGCTCGTCCCCCAGGACCAGGGCGGTGCAGTCGCCGACCGGAAGGAGGCCGATGTGGCCGTCCACCTCGCAGGCCCGGTCGTAGTCCGAGGCCGTCTCTTCGCCGTCGGCGCCCGCCCAGAATGGCAGGACGGTCTCCGGTACCGCTATCAGCGGCCCGCCGCCCGACTCCACCCATTCGACTGCGCCCGGCTCCGCGTATCGCACCATGGCGCAAGAACCTACAGGGCCAACTCGCGGTAGAAGACCGCGGGTTCAGCAGCCGCAGTCAGCGGCGTCCACGAGCGCCGTCGGCGGGTCCGGGGCCCGGCGCCCGCGCCACGGCCAGGTCTCGAACGCCGGGCCCTAGGGGACCCGGTACTCGAAGCCGCCGAGCGGTATCGCTTTTCGCCTGAGTTCCGGTGAGACGACTGCCACCCGTACATCCGGAGGGGTAAGCCACGCTTCCGGGACAGCCACCGGCGTGCTCGTTAGCGGCACCCTCACGCCTGAGGCACGTCCCCTCCCATCCGCGATCCGGTTCGCGCTGCGCCTCCTGCTTTCGCTGCCCGACCGGGGCACGGTCATGGGGTTGCACCTTCCGTAGCGGCATGTGATCCGGTGGACTCACGTCCCGATGCCTTGAGGAGAGGTCCCGGCTCATGCATTCGTCTTTCATGCCACCCCGTCAGGTCAAGATCGGTGACGCGGCGGCCTTCGCCGGCAGCACACCACGGGCGATTCGCCACTACCACGAGATCGGGTTGCTCCCCGAGCCTGAGCGGGGCGGAGACGACCGCCGCCGCTACGGGTACGAGGACATGATCCGCCTGCTGTGGATTCGCAGGATGGCGGACGCCGGGATCGCCCTGGACGACATCCGTGACGCCTTCACCACCGGCACGGCTTCCGCAGGTGCGGACGGCGAAGACGGTATCGCGGGCATCCTGGAGCGGTTGGAGGAAACCCTCGCCGAGCAGGAGGCGGAACTGCGGCGGCAACGGACCGCCGTGCAGCGGATGCGCACCGAAGGCAGCCGGAGGGGCCTGCTCTCCGACTTCGTCAGCGAACGCCTCAAGAGCCTGCCCGAGGGCTCACTGCGTCAGGCGGACCTGGACAGTCTGCTCGTCACCGAGCGGATCTTCGGCCCGCTCGGCGCGGCCGTCCAGGCCACCCGCTTCGTCGTCCTGGCCACGCATCCCACGCTGCGGGAGGCTTCCGACCGCATCGATGCCGCCGAGGAGGCACTCGATGACAGTGTCGCCGTCGATGATCCGCGGGTGGCTCAAGTGGCCGTCGAACGGCACGCCTTCGAAAGCGCCTTGCAGGCCGTCATCGAGGAGTCCGGCCTGACTGAGGACGACGATGCCCTCTTCGACGCCTGGGACACCTTGCATCCTGCCACCGCCGATGACGACGAGGGCGAGGCCGACTCCGGCTCCGGCGGGCGGGAGGCTGACTCCATGAGCGTGTTCGAAGCCACCGGCAGGATGCCCTACGACTTCTCCCCGGCCCGCTTGCGCTGTATGGAACTGGCGGAAGAACTGTCCGCCCAGGACTCGCCCGCCGCCTGAGACACGGCGCAGCCGGTGGCCACGCCCTCACAAGAGTCGCCGGCCACCGTCACTGGCAGCTCGGAGAGGACTGCGCCTGCTGGTTGCCCGTGTCGCGGCCGGCTCTGGTCAGTGCACATGCGGGCCACCGGTCGACTGCGGTCTGCCCGGCGGGACGAGCCCCAGGGAGACGGCGGCGCCGACAGCGGCCGCCACGGCGCACACCGTGAACGCGTCGCCGAAGCCTTCCAGCGAGCCACGCTCGAAGCCGGAGGCTGCGACGCTCGAGACGACGGCGACGCCGACCGAGCCACCCACCTCGTGGAAAGTGTTGACGACTCCGGAAGCGAGCCCTGCCTCCTGGTGCCCGACCATGGCCAGAGCGGTCGTGGTGGCGGTGACGAAGACCGCGCCGAGGCCGAGGGAGGCGATGACGAAGCCCGGCAGAAGTGCACCGTACACACCGCCGGTCTCGGACAGCCGGGTCAGCGGGATGGTGCCGACGGCCGCGACGGCCATGCCGGCGACGGACGTCGGACGGCTGCCGATCCGGCCCACGAGCCGGGAGGCGAGGTGGGCGCCGATACCGGTGGCCACCGCGACGGGCAGGAAGACCACGCCGGTCTTCAGTGCACTGAAGCCGCGGATGTGCTGGAGATAGACCGACCCGAGGAAGAAGTACGCGATCAACAGGCCCGTGGCGATCAGCATCAGGAACGCTCCCGCCAGCACCGGCCGCCGGGTGAACATCCGCAGGTCCATCAGGGGGACGCGACTGGTTCGTTCGACCGCCGCGAAGGCCGCGTAGGCGACCGCCGCGCCTGCCAGCGGCAGCAGGGTCGAGGCGGCCGCCCAGCCGGCGTCCCCCGCTTTCACCAGGCCGTAGATCAGGGCGGCCGTACCCGTGGTGACGA
The DNA here is from genome assembly GCF_009872555.1 of Streptomyces sp. SID5643. NCBI lineage: Bacteria > Bacillati > Actinomycetota > Actinomycetes > Kitasatosporales > Streptomycetaceae > Streptomyces > Streptomyces sp. SID5643. The sequence goes on along the minus strand of NZ_WWIC01000013.1, from coordinate 24,118 downwards.
GGAGCGCACCGGGTACGTCGAGCCGCGCGGGCTGCGGGGCCCGGGCCGGCACGAGAGCGGGCAGGGCGACCAACAGGAGCAGTCCGACCGGCACGTTGACGAAGAACACCCACTGCCAGCCCGGACCGTCGGTCAATGCCCCGCCGAGGAGCACGCCGGCCGCCGAACCGGTGCCGCCGATCGCCGCCCACACACCGAGGGCCTTGTTGCGTTCCGCACCGTGGAAAGTCGTGGTGACGACGGACAGCGCGGCCGGGGACAGCAAGGCTGCGCCGACGCCCTGGCCGATCCTGCCCCCGAGCAGTGCCGGGGCGTTGTGGGCCAGACCGGTGACCAGTGAGGCGGCGGTGAACAGAGCGAGTCCGACGAGCAGGGTCCGGCGGGCGCCGAGAGCGTCGGCGAGTCGGCCGCCCAGCAGCATCAGCCCGCCGAAGCAGAGGGTGTAGGCGGTGACCACCCAGGTCAGCGTCTCCCGGCCGAGGCCGAGGTCGGCCGCCATGTCGGGCAGGGCGACGTTCACGACGGTGACGTCGAGGATCAGCATGAACTGGGCGAGGCAGATCAGTGCGAGGGCCGCCCAGCGTCGCGGGTCGGCGGGCGGGTGGGGTTCGTGTCCGGCCGTGTGCAGGGCACCGGCCGCGGAGTGGGTCATGGCGAGTCCTTCCGGTCCGTTCCGGTCGTGTCCGCGCCTCGGGACGGCGCGAGGAGAAGGGCGAGGAGCACGCCTGCCGCCGTGACGCCTGCTGCGGCGGACATCGCCGGTCCCATGCCGTCGACGAAGGCACGGCGGGCAGCTTCGGCGAACGAGGCTCCGGCGTCGCCGGGCAGGCGTTCGGCGAGGGCGAGCGCGGTGCCGAGGGAGTCCTTGGCGGGTTCGAGGAGTCCATCGGGAGCAGGGACAGGGGTGGTGTCGAGTCCACTGCGGTAGCGGTCGGAGAGCAGGCTGCCCATGACCGCGACTCCGGTCGCCGCTCCCAGCTGGATGGCGGCGCTGTTGGTGGCCGAGCCCACGCCGAGGTCGGTTTCCGGAAGCGAGCCGACGATGGCGTCGCTGGTGGCGGTGATGACGAACCCTGCGCCCGCTCCCAGCAGCAGCATCGCCACAAGCGCCCGGCCGTAGCCGTCCGTTGCCTCGGTGGTGGCGAGCACCGCGGCGGAGGCGGCGAGCAGGGCGAGCCCTGCGGCCGACACCGTACGCATGCCGAGACGCGGCGCGAGGACGCCCGCCAGCGGGCCGGCGACCAGCAGGGCGAGCGCGGCGGGACCGAGCCGCAATCCGGTCTGTCCGGCGCTGTACCCGAGCACGAACTGGAAGTGCTGTACCGCCACGAACAGCGTGCCGATCAGTGCGAACGCTCCCAGCAGGACCAGCAGGTCACCGGCCGCGAGTGCACGGTGCCGGAAGATCCGAGGCGGCAGCATCGGAGAGGCGGCCTTGCGCTGCCAGGCGACGAAGGCGGCCGCCAGGAGGGCGCCCGCCGCGAGGGCGGCCTGCACGGCGGGGCTCGTCCAGCCGCGGTCGGGCCCCTCGATGACTGCCCACAGCACACTCGCCACGGCCGCGACGGACAGCAGGGCCCCGGCCGGGTCCAGCCGCCCGCTCTCGGGGGCGCGGGAGTCAGGCACCAGCAGTGCGGCGGCGATCAGGCCCGCGATGCCCAGGGGAAGGTTGATCAGGAACACCGAGCCCCACCAGTAGTGGCTCAGCAGCCAGCCACCCACCATCGGCCCGATCACCGTCCCGACGCCGACGGCCGCCGACCAGATGCCGATCGCCTTGGTGCGGTCGGCACCGCGCGGGAAGACGTTCCCGATGACGGCGAGAGTGGCCGGCATGATCAACGCCTCGCCGACACCCATGGCTCCACGCGCCAGCACGAGGGTGGTGACGGAGCCGGCATACGCGGCGACCACGGACGCCGCCGTGAACAGCGCCAGCCCCGACATGAAGATCCACTTGCGGCCGAGCCGGTCCGCCAGACTGCCGCAGAACAGCACCAGGCTGCCGGACATCAGCGCATAGCTGTCGACGATCCACTGCAACTGGCTGGTGGAGGCGCCGAGCTCACCTACGAGGGTCGGCAGGGCGACGTTCAGCACGGTGGTGTCGAGCCCGACGACCAGCAGGCTCACGCTCACAACGGCGAGGGTGAGCCATTGCCGGACCGGCGGGTCGCCGGTCCGGGGTGACACGGTCACCGGATGAGTCACAGCAGGCAACGGGGTCCCCTTTCGCGCGCACGGCCTTGCTCGACCGACACTCATCTGAACCGCACCGTTCAGTTCATGTGAACTCAACAGTTCAGTTAAGATGAATGCTAGGGTCGAGGTCATGAGCGTGGAGAGCGTCAAACGGCCCCCCAGCGGCCCCCGCGCAGAGCTCAAGCGGCAGGCCATCCTGCGGGCCGCCCGCGAGCTGTTCCTGCGGGAGGGCTTCGGCGTGGGAATGGACACCATCGCCGCCGAGGCAGGCGTGTCGAAGGTGACGGTCTACAACCACTTCGGCAGCAAGGAAGCCCTGTTCACCGCGGTGATCACGACCGCCCTCGACGAGCCGCTCGCCGGGGAGTCGTCCGCCGCCCTGGAGGGCCTGGCCGAAGCCGGGGACCTGCGGACCGCCCTCGTCGAGGCGGCCCGCACCTGGGTCCACGCCGTCCGCGCCAACGACGAGGTCACCGCCCTGCGCAACCTCGTCGCCGCCGAGCTCCACCGCTTCCCCGAGCTGGGCGAGGCCTGGAGACACCGCGGCACGGAAAGCCACCACCCCGCAGTCGCAGGCGCCCTGCGCACCCTTGCGGATCGGGGCCGACTCGTGATCCCCGACCTACAGGTGGCGATCATCCAGTTCTACGGGCTTCTGGTCTTTCCCCACATGGTCTTCAGCTCCTACGGCACACAGATCGACGAGGACCTGACCGACCGTCTCATCACCAGCGGCGTCGACATGTTCCTGGGCCACTACAGCCCACGCAGCACATAGCGGCACACCCCGGCGAGACCACCGAAACGGCGCTGTGACGAGCCCGGCACGCGCATCGCCGGACCGGCCGTCGGCTTGCGGCTCCTGGAAGAGAGCAGGCCCAGGGGCGCGGCACCGTGTGATGCCGCGCCCCTGGGCCCAAGGGCCGGAGGCCGGTGGGTCAGACGGTCGCGGCGCGCGGCTCGGAAGCCGACGGCGCCGCCAGTCGGCCGGTGCGGTGCAAGCCGTACAAGGCACCCGCACAGGCCAGGCCGAGCACACACAGCGTGATCCACGGCAGCGCGGGCATCCCGGCCGCGCGGGCGGCGTCGAGCGCGGCGCCCGTGCCGAGGTTCCCGACGGTGATGCCGATGCCGCAGATCGTGTTGTACAGCCCGTAGTGGGTGGCGACGAGGCGGTCACCGGAGAGGCGGACGATGGTGTCCATCTCGAACGGGTAGGCGATCATCGTGCCGATGGCCAGCAGCAGCGCGGCCAGCGTCGGCGGGACCGCCGCGAGCAGCCACAGCCCGATCCCGGACTCCGGTACCGGCACGACGGTGGCGAGCAGCAGGGGCACGAAGGCCAGCCCCATGGCTGTCAGTCCGCGCACGAGTGCCTGTCCCGGCTCGTACCGCGCCGTGCACCACGCCGTCACTCGCGTCTGACCGAGGATCGTGGTCAGCCCGGAGACGGCGAAGAGCATCGCCACCGCCGCGGTGCCGAACTCCCCGTCGCCGCCGAGCCGGCGCACCTCCAGCGGCAGCGCCAGGTAGACCTGGAAGGACAGGACGTACGAACCGATCATGGCGATGGAGAAGAGCAGGAAGGGCCGGTTGGCGAGAAGGCCGCGCCACTGGGCGAGCACTCCCTGGTCGGTGTGAGCGTCCTGCCGCCTGGCGTCCTGTGACCTCCTGGCGGGCAGGGCGCGGATCTGCACGACGCTCAGCAGCGCGAAGATCCCGGCAGACACCAGGCAGGTGATGCGGAAGTCCACCCCGGTCAGCACCATGCCGACCAGGGGGCCCAGCAGGATGCCCGCCTGGTAGAACACGTTGAACAGGGCGAACGCCTCCACCCTGCGCTCCCCCGCGTCGGCCGCGAGGTACGCCCGTACGGCCGGGTTGAACAGCGCCCCGGCCAGCCCGGTGGCCGCGGACGCCGCCAGCAGGGCCGGCAGGGAATCGACCAGTCCGAGCGTCGCGAAGCCGAGGGTGCGCAGCACGCACCCGGCGACGATCAGCGGCTTGTAGCCGAACCGGTCGGCAAGTGTGCCCCCGACCAGGAACATGCCCTGCTGGCTGAAGTTGCGTACGCCGAGGACGAGTCCGACCATCCAGCCGGCCAGTCCGAGCGTTCCGGAGAGGTGGGCGGCCAGATAGGGCATCAGCATGTAGAAGCCGAGGTTGATGGTGAACTGGTTGACCATCAACAGCTGGACGCTGCCCTCGTACGACCGGGCCTGGGTGTACAGCCCCTTCACCGGACCTCCTCCGAAGCGTCGGGCTCGACGTCCGATGCGCCCTGAGCGCCTTGCAGCGTGAGGGGATCGACGACGGTGGTGCAACGGGTCCAGCGGGTGACCTCCTTCTCGTCCAGGCGGCCGAGCAACTCCGGTTCGGGCGCCGGCGGCGACGCCGGCAGGCCGTGGGCGGCACAATAGTCGTCGTCGTAGACCGTCCCCAGGTAACGCTGCGGACCGTCGGGGAAGATCGCGACGATCCGTGCGTCCGCCGGCATCGTGCGGGCCAGCCAGCCGGACACCAGCGCGACCGCGCCGACGCTCCAGCCACCGGTGGCGTAGTGGGACGAGGCCAGTTGGCGGCAGGTCCACACGGCCTCGTGCGGGGCGACCCAGTGCACCTCGGAGAAGTTCTCGTACGCGACGTTGCGGGGGTAGATGCTGGAGCCGAGGCCTCGCATCACCCGGGGCCGGGCGGGCTGACCGAAGATCGTGGAGCCGATGGTGTCCACGCCGACGACGGTCAGCTCGGGGTAGAGCTGGCGCAGCACGCGGGAGACGCCGGCCGAGTGGCCGCCCGTGCCGACGCTGCACACCAGCACGTCGATGTGGCCCATCTCGGAGGCGAGTTCCAGCGCCAGCGGTGTGTAGGCGGCGACGTTGTCGGGGTTGCTGTACTGGTCCGGGCACCAGGAGCCGGGGTGCTGCTCCAGCAGCCGCTGTACACGGTCGCGGCGCGCCTGCTGCCAGCCACCCGTGGGGTGCGGCTCGGAGACGACGTTGACCTGGGCACCGTACGCGGTCAGCAGCCGGGTCATGGACAACTCAAGACCCGGATCGGTGACCAGGGTGACCGGATGACCGTGCACCATCCCGGCCAGCGCCAGCCCCAGTCCCAGGGTCCCGCTGGTGGACTCGATGATCCGCCCGCCGGGCCGCAGGTCGCCACGGGCCCGGGCCCGCTCCACCATGTGCAGCCCCGGACGGTCCTTGATACCACCGGGGTTGAAGCCTTCGAGCTTCGCCCAGAAACCGCGCCCGGCCGGCGCCAGCGGCTCCGACACCCGCAGCAGCGGGGTGTTGCCCACCAGCCCGGACAGGGCGGACCGGCCGGAAGGGGTCGCGGCCTTGGTCAATGACTGCATGTCTATGTGTTCACTCTCGCTCGATGAGAACCGGTGCGGTCATCTCGCGCGTCCCGGCCGTGGGGCGGACGATGCGTCCGCGCCCGGGCCGACGGGCACGCGGCAGCCGTGACGTCGGTCGGCTGCGAGCGAGAGGGCTAGATCCGCCACCGCGACGTGCGAGCGAGCGCCACGCGGCCGGTGCGTGCGCTGCGACGTCTACGGCGTTCACGCCGTACGAGCCGTACGAGGGGCCTCCCGGCCACCACGGACACGGCAAGGAGTACGACGGCCATCGCGCAGAGGGCCAGTTCCTCGGCCGGCTGGGCCGCGGTGCGCACGAGCACGTCCGCCGCACACCCCTCGGCCCCGTGGGGAGTGTGGGGGCCGTGCGGGTCCTTGTCCGCTGCCGTCGCCGAGAAGGCGGCAGGCACGGACACCGACTCGTGCCTCTCCTCGGGCACGCCGTGCAGGAAGGCGCAGAGCACGAGCGCCATTACGAGGGCGCCGCGGATCACCGAGAGCAATCGGCTGGACAACGATGTGCCGCATGGGACCCCTACGGGGTGCGCGGGCCTACGGGAGTGGGTCGACACAGGTCCTCCGTGCTGCTGCCACGTCTCCGGCAAGGACGGAGTGAGGCGCAGACATGGGTGGGGGCAGGACGGCTTCGACGGACGTGACGCCCCATCATGAGCAGGGGAAGGGACGCTCGTCGCGCGGACCAGCCGAACCGGTGACATCCGGCAGGCCGGTTGGAGGAACGGCGTGCCTCTAGACCTGCCGCACCACGGAGGCTGCTCTGAGAGCCAAGGGAGATCCGACGTCCACGGGGTCACCAGCGGCCGGCCCTCGGACGGTTGAGGCGTCGCGGGAACCGGTCGATTCGCGAACCGACGCCGCGGAGCAGGGCGATACCGGGGCAGAAGCCTGCTGAGGCTGTCCGGATGCGCAGTGCTCGCCGGGATGTGACGGGCCGGGGCTCCCATGGTGATCGCCGGCATCCGCGGCGGACAGCACCGTCGGCTCGACGCCCGCCTGGCGAACGCCGCCGTCCGGCGCTGCGGTGAAGGCCGTTGCGCTGGTGGAGAGGTGTCCCTTGACGCTTTCCGCAGGGACGCCGTGCGTCACGAGGACGCCGAACAGGAGCACGGCCATGGCCAGCACGCGCAGCAGCGGACCCGCATCGGAGCGGGTCCTGACGATGCGCCAGGGCGACCAAGCCGTAACCATGCCGTGATCCTAGCGGCTCGCTGGAGGTGATCGACCACCCGCCCCGAAACAATGGGGCAACGGTGTACGGGCGCAGCCGTCGGCCGGACCTCAGGCGCCGCGCTGCCGCAGGGCCGATCCGGACCGGCCCTTGACCACCTCCAGCTGGGCGTGGATCCGCCGCCGCAGGTCGGGGACGTGGCTGACGATGCCGACGCTGCGGTCGCGTTCGCGCAGGGAGTCGAGGACGTCGAGGACCTCGTCGAGGGTCTGGTCGTCGAGGCTGCCGAAGCCCTCGTCGATGAAGAGGGTGTCAAGCCGCACCCCGCCCGCCTCGTCCGTGACGACGTCCGCGAGGCCGAGGGCCAGGGCCAGTGAGGCGAAGAACGTCTCGCCGCCCGACAGGGTCGCCGTGTCGCGTTCGCGGCCGGTCCAGGCATCGACGACGTGCAGTCCGAGCCCGCTGCGGCCCCGTCCCGTGCGGTCGTCGGAGTGGACGAGGGTGTAGCGGCCGGACGACATGCGGCGCAGCCGTACGGTCGCGGCGGCGGCGACCTGCTCCAGCCGGGCCGCCAGGACGTAGGACTCCAGGCGCATCCGGCGTTCGTTGTCCGCCGAGGTGCCTGCGGCGAGACCGGCCATCCGGGCGACGCGGTCGTACTCCTCGCGCAACGGCGCCAGCCGGCGCACGGAGGCGGCCGCCCGGGCGGACAGCCGGTCGAGTTCGGCGCAGCGCCGGCGGGCGGCGTCGTGGGCGGAGGCGGCCTCGCGCAACCGCCGGTCCGCCTCCTCGGCCGTCCGCCGCGCCGCCTCGGGGTCGGCCCGCGGTTCACGGGCCGCGGCGGCCGTGTCGGCCTCGGCGAGGACCGCCCGGACGGTGGCCTCCTCGTGCTGCCGGGCGTCCAGGCGGCGTTGCAGCTCGCGGTGGGCGGCGTCGTCGAGGAGGGCGGCGGCCGCCGCCTGCGGCGTCTCGAAACCGGCACGGAAGGCGGCGTCGGCGAGCCGGGCGTCGGCGTCCTTGAGCCGCTGGGCGCTGTCCTCGGCGGCCCGGGCGGCGTCGGCGGCGTCCGTGAGCAGGGCGGTCCGCCGCTCCAGCTGTGCGGCCCGCGCGGCGACACTGTCCAGGGAGCCCCGTGCCCGCTCCAGCTCCTCCTCCAGAGCGGCCCGTTCGCGGTCCAGCCGCTCCCGGTGACCGACCCGGGAGGCGGTCCGTACGGCGGCCTCCTGCCGGGCGGCCAGGCGCCGTTCGTGTTCGTGCCCGGCCTGCCGCAGGCGCTCCTGTGCGGCGTGCAGTTCGGCTGCCGCTGCGCGGGCCCGCGTGTACTGCTCCTCCAACTCCTCTATTTCCTGGGCAAGTTGGTCGGTGGGGGTGTCCCCGGCCTCCGCGCTCGCGGCGGCCAGCGCCTCCCGTGCGAGCCCGAGGCGCCGCTCGTCCTCGGCGCGCTGTTCGTCGGCACGCTGGTAGGCGGTGAGGGCGTGCTCCTCCGCCTCGCGGTCGACGTGCCCGGCGACCTTGCGGGCGGGGGCGGGGTGTTCCGTGGCCCCGCAGACCGCGCACGGTTCGCCGTCGGTGAGGTTCGCGGCGAGCTCGGCGGCGATGCCGTTCAGGCGCTGTTCCTTGAGGTCGAGCCAGTGCTGCTTGGCCCGCAGTGCCGTGTCCTGTGCGCTGCGGACCCGTTGGACCGCCTGGTCCGTGTCCTGGGCGAGCTGGTCGCGCAGGCGGGCCGCCCGCAGCCGCTGCCGCGCGGGCTCGCGCCGTCCGGCGAGCTGCTCGGCGAGGGCGGCGTCCTTCTGGGCGGAGTCGACCCTCGCCTGGAGTGCCGTGCGCGTCTCCTCCCAGCCGTCGAGCCAGGCCTCCGCCTCCTGTAGGAGGTCGGCGTCGGCGTGCTCCTGGCGGTCCAGGCCGGCGCGCTCGTCGAGGAGTTCGGTCAGCCGCCGCTCGGCGCGGCGGGCCGAGTCGAGACCGCCCAGTTCCTCGGCGGCCCGGCGAGCGGCGGAGGCGAGCCCGGCCGCGCCCGCACCGGAGAAGGTCTCCGGCAGCAGGGCACGCGCGCGGGCCTCGGCTGCTGCCGTCCGGCGGTGTTCGGCTTCGGATGATTCCCGCAGGTCCAGAGCGGGGGCGACCGCTTCGGCCTTGCGGGCCCGCTCCATGAGGGCCTGCGCCTCCCGATAGGCCTCGGCTCCCTGTTCCAGGCTCGCCGCCCGTTCCCGTGCCTGGGCGAACCGCCGCTGGAGGCGGTCCCGTTCGCGGGCGTCGTCCAGGGCGCGGCCGGCGGCGGCCTGCGCGGACTCGGCGGCGGTGAGCCCGCACACGGCGGCGGTGAGCTGCTCGCGGGCCGTGCTGCGGGCGACGGCGGCTGCGCTCAGGACGGCATCGGCGAGTCCCGGTTCGCCCGGGGCGAGCGCCGGCAGCTCCATCGCGTCGCCCGCGGCCTGCTGCATGCGGTGGGCGTCGGCCAGCAGTTCCGCGTCGCCGTCCCGCACCTGCGCCTCGGTGGCGCGGCGGCGCTCGGCGAGGCGCTTCTCGACGTCGGCGAAGCGGCGGGTGTCGAACAGGCGGCCCAGCAGCTTGCCGCGGGCCTCGGCGTCGGCGCGCAGGAACCGGGCGAAGTCGCCCTGCGGCAGCAGCACGACCTGGCAGAACTGCTCCCGGCTCATGCCGAGGAGCTGGGTGATCTCCTCACCGATCTCCTGGTGGGAGCGGCTGAGGTCCTTCCAGGCCCCGGCCGTCGCGTCGTACTCGCGCAGCCACGTCTGGGCCTTGTCCAGAGTCGTGCCGGTGCCGCGCTTCTTGGGGCGCTCCCAGGGCGGCTGGCGGGTGACCTCCAGACGGCGTCCGGCGACGGTGAGGTCGAGGGTGACCTCGGTGCGGGTCGCGGGGGCGGCGTGGTCGCTGCGCAGGGTCGTGCCCTGCCCGCCGCCCTGCCGGGCGCCCGGAACCGAGCCGTAGAGGGCGTAGCAGACGGCGTCGAGGACGGACGTCTTGCCCGCGCCGGTGGGGCCGTGCAGCAGGAACAGCCCGGCGCTGGACAGGTCGTCGAAGTCGACGGTCTGGGTGCCTCCGAAGGGCCCGAAGGCGGTGACCGCGAGCCGGTGGAGCCTCACCGGGCCACCTCCCGCACGGTCTCGTCGGCCCGCACCGCGTCGAACGCGTCCCGCAGCACGCCCTGTTCACGCGGGTCGGGGCCGGCGCCGCGCACATGGGCGACGAAGTCCTCGGCGATCTCCTGGTCGCTGCGGCCGGCGAGGCGCCGGGCGTACGACACCTCGGACTCGTCCTCGGGGCGGTCGGGATCGAAGACGAGGCTGAGCGTGTGCGGGAAGCGGGCGGCCAGCCGGGCCATCGGGTCGGCCGGGCGGACGGGGTCGGTGAGGGTGGCCTCGACCCATGCGTCCTCGTGCCGGGTCAGTTCGGGATCGGCGAGGAGGTCGTCCAGCGTGCCGCGGATCCGGGCCAGGGCGCGGGGCACCGGGCAGTCGACGCGCTCGGCGTCGACGGAGCCGTCCGCTGCCAGGTCGACCAGCCACATGCTCTTGCGGTGGGCGGCCTCAGAGAAGGAGTAGGGCAGCGGTGAGCCGGAGTAGCGGACGCGGCCGGTGAGGGTCTGACAGCCGTGCAGGTGCCCGAGCGCCACGTAGTCGACGCCGTCGAACACCCCGGCCGGCACCGCGGCGACGCCGCCGACGGTGATGTCCCGCTCGCTGTCGCTGGCTTCGCCGCCGGTGACGAAGGCGTGCGCGAGGACGACGGAGCGGGTACCGGCCGGGCGGGCCGCGAGGTCGGCGCGGACCCGGTCCATGGCTGCGGCGAGCACGGCCTCGTGGCCGGCCTTCTCCACACCGAACTCGTCCTTCACCAGGGCCGGTTCCAGGTAGGGCAGCCCGTAGAAGGCGACCTTCCCGTCGGCGTCGGCGAGCACCACGGGGGTGCCGACCGCCGACGGCTCGGTCCGCAGATGGATGCCGGCCCGCCCGATCAGACCGGCGCCGACGCCCAGCCTGCGGGCCGAGTCGTGGTTGCCGGAGATCATCACCGTGGGCACGCCGAGAGCGGCGAGGCGGTGCAGGGCGTCGTCGAACAGCTCGACCGCGGCGAGCGGCGGCACGGCACGGTCGTAGACGTCTCCCGAGACGACCACCGCGTCCACGGCCCGCTCCCGCACGGTCGTGACGAGGTGGCCGATGAACTCGGCCTGGGCGCCGAGCATGTTCACCCGGTGGAAGGCCCGCCCGAGATGCCAGTCGGAGGTGTGCAGCAGCCTCAAGACGCCACCCCGGCCTGCATGGCTCCCCCTGCTGTCGTTCTCCACCGGCACGAGCCGGTCCGCTCGTCGTCAGACCCACCACGCTAACGCGTGCGGGCACCTCGTCCACCACGAACCCCGCACCGCCACGCCCGTCCGACGGCAATTCAGCGGAAATGTCGCAACTATGCTGTGCAAAAGGTCATTCCGGCGCGATGCCGTACTCCCGCCCCCACCGGCCGGTCCGGGTGGAAAGCCGTCGTCAGCCCGTTGCGGCGCGGCCGCGCGTCGAAGTGGCCCCGCGGGTGTTCGAGCGGCCGGGCGAGCGCGGCGGGCGTCGCGGCGGGCTGTCCGCGGGCGGCCCCGTCCTGCTCCGGGTGGTCCGTCAGGCGTCCCCGTACGCCTCCCCGCCCGGTTCGAAGCCGGCCGTCCCGGCGGTGGCGTCGGCGAGCCAGGACCGGAAGGCGTCCACGTCGGCGTCGGGGAGGGCGATCTCGATCGTCACCGCCTCCCCGTAGCGCACGTCGCGGACTTCGCGCCCGGTGGTGCGCAGGTCGTTCTCCAGCTTGCCGGCCCGCTGGTGGTCGACGGTGACCGTGGCCAGCCGGAACCGGCGGCGGGTGCGGGTGCCAAGGGTGTCCAGGGCCTCGCCGACCGCTCCGCCGTACGCCCGGATGAGGCCGCCGGCGCCGAGTTTGGCCCCGCCGAAGTAGCGGGTGACGACGGCGACGACGTACCGCATGTCGCGGCGCAGCAGCATCTGGAGCATCGGGACGCCGGCGGTGCCGCCCGGCTCGCCGTCGTCGCTCGCCTTCTGGACGGAGGCGTCCGCGCCGATCACATAGGCCCAGCAGTTGTGGGAGGCGTCGGCGTGCTGCTTGCGGACCGTGGCGATGAAGTCCTGTGCCTCCTGCTCGGTGGCCGCCGGAGCGAGGGCGCACAGGAAGCGGGAGCGGTTGACCTCGGTCTCGTGCACGCCGGTGCCGGCGACCGTGCGGTATTCGTCCTGCATCCGGCCAGCCTAATCGTGTGGCCGCCGGCGTCCCTGCGGGGCGGCCGGCCGGGAGGCCGGGACCTCGCCTACGAGCGGGCCACGACCTCGCCGGCCGTGACCTGGGGCGGGTTGGGCAGCAGCTCGGCGAGCCGGTCCCGGACGAATCCGCCCGCCCTCTCGGTCGACTCCTCGGCTCCGGCCCGGTCCTCGAAGAACCCGGTCGACACCATCACCCCGTCGCCGGCGTCGACGAAGCAGTAGGCCACGAACCCCTGGACCTGGCGGATGAGCGGCAGGAACTCCTCGTTCACCCTGCGTCCCGCCTCGGCCGGGTCCGTCACCCCTTCGTACCGCCGAATCACCGCGTGCATGGCTGCTCTCCTCCTGGCTGGGACGGCCGTTCTCCGCAGACGGCGTACCCGCCGCGGCAGGTGCGCGCAGCGCGAACCCGGCGCACATCACCGGAAAGGCCCAGGGCGGCCCGGGGGCCCGGGCTATTTCTTCCTGCCCCGGGGCACGGTCACGGACGTGAGCAGCGCGGCGTCGGGGGCGAGGTCCCGCCAGGCGGTGCCGCGCCACGTCAGGACGGCGAACGCCGAGGTGGGGAACTTCGTGCGGACCCGCTCCAGGGTGTCGTCGAGGCCGTCACCGGCGAGGGCCAGGACCAGTTCCTCCAGCCCGGGGTTGTGCCCGATCAGCAGCAGCGTCTCGACCTCGGCGGGCACCTCGTGGACGACGGCGAGCAGACCGGCCGGGCCGGCGGCGTACAGCCGCCGGTCGTGCCGGACCGGCGGGGGTGTGCCCCACTCGGCGGAGGCCAGGTCCCAGGTCCCGCGGGCGCGGACGGCGGTGGAGCACAGCGCGAGGTCCGGTAGGAGGTCGGCATCGGCCAGGGCCCGCCCGGCCGCGGGGGCGTCCCGGCGGCCGCGCGGGGCGAGGGGGCGTTCGTGGTCGGTGACGTCCACGGGCCAGGCGGACTTGGCGTGCCGCAGCACGACCAGACGGCGCAGCGGGCCTGCTCCGGCGCGTTCGATCATGACGGGGCTCCCAGATCGCTGGTGAGGTCGAGGCCGAGGAGCCGGTCGGCGTAGGCGTACGTCTCGAACCGGGCGCCGTCGGCCAGGTCCGGTTCGGTCTCGACATGACGCAGGACGTCCAGCACACCGGGGACGTCCAGGTCGTCCTCCCAGGCGTCGCGCAGCCTGCCCCGCACGGTGTCGGGGACCGGACGTGAGGGCTGCCGTGCCCAGCGGGCGACCGCGCCGCGCCAGCGGGCGAGGGTGGCACGGGCGTCGTCGAGCCCGGCCGCATCCAGCCGGATGGGGGCGCTGTGGTGACGGGAGAGCAGGGCGAGGCGCAGGGCTGCCGGGTCGCAGGGGGCCGGCGGATCCGGCTCCACGGACGCGACGGCGATCCGTACCCCGTCGGGCGCCCTGCGGCCCTCGGCGGTGACATGGACGACCTGGGCCTCGCCCAGACCGGCGCCGACGTCGGGGCTGTCCTCGAAGGGGCGGATGCCGAGCGTCGCGGCGCCGGCGCGCAGCTCGGCCTGCCGGCGGCCGCCGGTCAGCAGCGCCCACACCGGTGTGCCGCCGAGTTCCAGGGTCCTGACGAGCAGGTCCCCGACGAGCAGCACCCGCAGGTCCGTCGTGCCGGAGCCGGACGCGTGCACCTCGACACGGGTCAGACCCCGGCGGGCCGGGGCGGGGTCGACCGGCTCGCCGGTCCGGGCGTCGATGATGCGCAGCACGAGGTGAGCGTAGGCGGGCCGACGGCCCCACGCAGGCAGGCTCGGCGTTTTCCGGCCGCCGTGGCGCCACGGCCCGACCCGTGGCGGGCCCGGCCTCGCCATCTCTCAGGCCAGCGTGCCCAGGAACCGCACATGAGGCCGCCCCTCGGGCCCTTCGCGGCTGACGGCGGCCCGCACCCGGTACACCTCCGCGATGAGTTCCGCCGTGAGGACATCGCCCGGGGCGCCTCCCGCCACGACCCGCCCCGCGCACAGCACGACGACCCGATCGCAGTACGTCGCCGCGAGGTTGAGGTCGTGCAGGGCGACGACGGTGGTGACCGGCAGGCCCGCGACCAGGGTGAGCAGGTCGAGCTGGTGGTGGATGTCGAGGTGGTTGGTGGGCTCGTCGAGGAGAAGCTCGCGGGGCTCCTGGGCGAGCGCGCGGGCGATCTGCACCCGCTGGCGTTCGCCGCCGGAGAGGGTGTGCCAGAGCCGGCCGGAACGCTCGTCGAGGCCCGTGCGTTCGAGGGCGGCGCGCACCGCTCGCTCGTCGTCGTCGGTGGCGGGTGTCCAGGCGCGGCGGTGCGGGACGCGGCCGAGCCGCACGACGTCCTCGACCGTCAGCTCGACCTGGGTGTCCGACTGCTGCTCGACGACGGCGAGGCGGCGTGCGACCGTGCGGCGGGGCAGATCGCCGAGCGGTGTGCCGTCGAGAGTGACGACTCCGCAGGTCGGTGTGAGCAGCCCGGCCAGCAGCCGCAGCAGGGTGGACTTGCCGGAGCCGTTGGGGCCGAGGACGCCGACCGTGGAGCCGGTCTCGGGCGCGAGGGCGACGCCGTCCAGGATCAGATGCCCGTCGGCGCGGCGGCTGACCCGGTCGGCTCGCAGCCCCGCCCGCGCCGGTGCACCCGGGCCGCTCACCGTGCCCTCCGCGTCCGGTACAGCACCGCCACGAACGCCGGCACGCCGATCAGCGACGTCACGACCCCCACCGGAACCTCCTGCGGTTCGAGGACCGTCCGGGCGGCGGTGTCCACCCACACGAGGAACACCGCTCCGGCGAGGGCGGTGACCGGCAGCAGCCGCGCGTGCCCCGGGCCGGTCAGGGCCCGGGCGGCGTGCGGCAGGACCAGTCCCACGAAGCCGATCGCGCCCGCCGAGCTGACGAGCGCGGCCGTGAGCAGGGCCGTGACGCACAGCAGCACCAGGCGGGTGCGGGCGACGGACACCCCGAGCGCGGCCGCCGCGTCCTGCCCGAAGGCGAAGGCGTCGAGCGTACGGGCGTAGGACAGGCACACCACCAGCGCCACGGCCAGCACGGCCAGGCACAGCCACACGTCGGTCCAGCCGGCGCCGCCGAGCGAGCCGAGGAGCCAGAACAGCACGCCACGGGTCGTCTCGGCGTCGGCTGAGGTCATCACGACGAACGAGGTGAGCGCCGAGAAGAGCTGCATGGCGGCGACGCCCGCGAGGACGACCCGGTCGGTGGTGCCGCCGAGGGTGTGGCTGAGCAGCAGCACCAGCGCGAACGACAGCAGGGCGCCGAGGAAGGCGCCGGCGGACACCGACAGGGCGCCGCCGCCGGCGCCGAGCACGACCACGAGGACCGCTCCGGTGGAAGCTCCCGAGGACACACCGAGCACGAAGGGGTCGGCGAGCGGGTTGCGCAGCAGCGACTGCATCACCGCCCCGCAGACGGCGAGTCCGGCTCCGCACACGGCCGCGAGCAGGGTGCGGGGCAGCCGCAGCTGCCAGACGATCCCGTCCCGGATCGGTGCCAGCTCCGAACTGCCGAGGCCGAGCCGGGCGGCCACGACCGACCACACGTCGGCGACCCGGATGTCGGCGGGACCGATGGTGATGGCCACGGCGAGGGAGGCGACGAGAGCGACCGCCCCGGCCGCCCCGAGGGCGAGCCCGGTCCGCCGCCGGGGCCGGGCCGTGGCGCCCGTTGCACTCCCGGCGGTCACTTCACGAGCCCGAACCGGCGCAGCCCCGCGGCCACCTGCTCCACGCCCTCGACGGTGCGGATGGTCGGGTTCATGGCCTGCCCGCTGAGCAGCACGTACCGCTTGTGGCGGACGGCGTCCATGGTCCTGGTGACGGGGTTGGACTCCAGGAAGGCGATCTTCTTCGCGGCCGACTCGGCGGTCTGGGACTTGCGGGTCAGATCGCCGATGACGAGGACGTCGGGGTCGCGGTCGGCGACCGTCTCCCAGTTGATCTGCGGCCACTCCTCGTGCGTGTCGTCGAAGACGTTCTTCGCGCCGAGGGCCCTGGTGATGATGCCGGGTGCTCCGCAACAGCCCGCCATGTAGGGCGACTCGGAGTTCGCGAACCAGTAGAGGAGGGTGACGTCGGAGGCGTCGGTGCCCGCCGTGGCCTTCTTCAGGCGCTGCCGGAGGGAAGCCACGAGCGTGTCGCCGCGCTTCTCCACCCCGAACACCGTCGCGAGGTCGCGTACCTCGCCGTAGACGGTGTCGATGCCCAGGGCCTTGTCGCGGGCGCCGTCGCCGCCGCCCGAGTTGTCCTTGCCGGCGCAGTCGGACGGGGAGACGTAGGTGGGGACGCCGAGCTTCTCGAACTGCTCCCGGGTGGCGACGCCGCCCTTGCCGAGGGTGGAGACGAAGGACGCGGCGACGAAGTCGGGTTCGGTGTCCAGGACGCGTTCGAAGGACGGGTTGTTGTCGGCGATGCGCGGCACCTCGGCCTCGGACTTCTCCAGCCCCTTCATCACGGGGTCGGTCCAGGTGGCCGTGCCCGCGAGACGGTCGGCCAGGCCGAGGGAGAGCAGGATCTCGGTGGTTCCCTGGTTGAGGGAGACGGCGTGCCGCGGCGGGGCCGCCACCCGGACGTCGTGCCCGCAGTTGGTGAGGGTGACGGCGGCCTTGCCGTCGGTGGACGCGGCACCACCGCAGCCGGTCAGGAGCAGGGAGCCGGCCGCGAGCAGCGCGGCGGCACGGGCGGGTCGGGCGAGGGGCACGAAGAACCAGTCCTCAGGCGTCGAGGGCCCATGCGCGGAGCCCGGTCGTACGGTGCTCCCCCGCCGCACGTGGCCGCGGGGGCCGCCAGCAGGTCTTCGGACTCGGGTTCACCCGGGTCGGAGCGCCTTCCCGGACGTCCGCGTGGGAGTCCAGTGGCCGAGGCCCCGCCCGTCCCCCTCACCGCTGCGCGTCAGTTCCGGATTCGCACCGGATTCCCTGACCCACGTACATGGGTTCGACTGGCCTCGGCAAGCTATCACGGGGGCGCCCGGGAATCACCGCGCGTCGTGCATCGTTGCCCTCAGAGCAGTGCGTCCACGACTGACGAGGAGGCCGCCGTGTACGGCGACGAGGCAACGGTCCGCAGGATCCTCACCGAGCTCGGCGACACCTGGGCCGTGGTGGGCCTGTCGTCGAACCGGCAGCGGGCGGCGTACGGGGTGGCCGCCGTGCTCCAGCGCTTCGGCAAGCGCGTCGTGCCGGTGCATCCGAAGGCGGAGACGGTGCACGGGGAGCAGGGGTACGCGAGCCTGGCCGACATCCCCTTCGAGGTGGACGTCGTCGACGTGTTCGTGAACAGCGACCTCGCCGGTGCCGTCGCGGACGAGGCGGTCGCCAAGGGCGCGAAGGCCGTCTGGTTCCAGCTGGGTGTCGTCGACGAGGCGGCGTACGACCGGACCCGTGCGGCGGGCCTGGAGATGGTGATGGACCGCTGCCCGGCGATCGAGATCCCGCGGTTGTCTCCTCACCGGGTACAGGAATCCTGAAGCGTTCCCACCCGCAAGGGCTTGCCCGACGCTCCCCTGCCTCCGGGGCCGGGGAGATCGAGCGGAGCATCGAGGAGGTGGCGGTCGAGGCAGTGCCCGTCCACTGAGGCCGCCTCCATAATGTGCGCATGACGCGCCCCCTTCCGTCCGCCGAATCCGGCGCCCGGCAACGCTTCCCGGTCGTTGTCGTGGGCGCCGGTCCCGCCGGTCTGACCGTCGGCAACATCCTGCGGGCCGCGTCCGTGGACTGCCTGGTGCTGGAGACGGAGACCCGCGACTTCATCGAACACCGGCCCCGTGCCGGGGTCATCGAGGAATGGGCCGTGCGCGGGCTGGAGAAGCGGGGCCTCGCCCGCAACCTGCTGGACCGTGCGGAACTGCACACCGCGTGCGAGTTCCGCTTCGACGGCGAGCGGTACCGGTTCCCCTACGGCGAGCTGACGGGCAGTCATCACTTCGTCTATCCGCAGCCGTTGCTGGTGACGGACCTGGTACGCGAATATGCCGACGTCCGGGGCGGGCCCATCCGCTTCGGGGTCCGTGACGTGCGGATCCACGACCTCGACAGCGACCGGCCCTGGGTGTCGTACACCTGCCCCGAGACGGGCGAACCCGAGGTCGTGCACTGCGACTTCGTCGCCGGCTGTGACGGGGCGCGCGGGGTGAGCCGGGCCTCGCTCCCGCCCGAGCGGGTCCGGATCGCGCGGCACGACTACGGCATCGGCTGGCTGGCCCTGCTCGCCGAGGCACCGCCGTCCACCGACTGCGTGCTCTTCGGCTGCCATGCGCGCGGCTTCGCCGGCCAGATGCCCCGCAGCCCGGAGGTGACCCGCTACTACCTCCAGTGCCCGCCGGGCGACGACGTGGGGAACTGGCCGCACGAGCGCGTCTGGGCGGAGCTGCGGGAGCGGCTCGGGGCGGCCGGCGTGCCGCCACTGACCGAGGGCCGGCTGATCGAGAAGCGCGTGCTGGACATGCACGACTACGTGGTCGAGCCGATGGCGCACGGCCGGCTCTTCCTCGCCGGTGACGCGGCCCATCTGGTCGCCCCGATCGCCGCCAAGGGCATGAACCTCGCCCTGCACGACGCCTTCCTGCTCGGTGACGCCCTGGTCGCGCGGCTGACCACCGGTGACGGCAGCGGCCTCGACGGCTACGCGCAGGCGTGTCTGCGGCGGGTGTGGGACTACCAGGAGTTCTCGCAGTGGCTGTCCGAGGTGTACCACGGCACGGCGGCGGGCGATCCGTTCCGCGCGGGCACCACGCTCGCCCGGCTGCGCCGCCTGTTCACCTCGCCGGCGGCGGCCGCCGCCTTCGCCGAGCAGTACCTGGGGACGGCCCCGCGGTACTGACTCAGTCGTGCGGCGGGCGGTCACTGAGGCGGTGGTCGGCCACGTTCAGCGCCTCGTCGACGAGCCGGCGCAGATGGCCGTCGCGGAGCGAGTAGATCACCCGGCGACCTTCCTTGCGCGTGCTCACCAGACCGGCGAGACGCAGTCGCGCCAGGTGCTGGCTGACGGCCGGCCTGGCCGCCCCGCACGCCTCCGTGAGCGACGTGACGTCGGCCTCTCCTCCGGTCAGCGCGTGCAGCAGGGCGAGCCGGGTGCGGTCGCCGAGCAGGGCGAGGAGTTCCGCCGCGAGGACCAGCTGCTCCTCGCCGGGGCTGCGCGGATGCGCATCATGCGCAGATGACAGGTGCATGCGTGCGCTCATACGCACATAATGGCGCCCGGGCGCGGGTACGTCCACTCTCGCGCGCACCGGAAGGGGATCCACGTGAGCGACCGGCACGAGCACCCGCACGAGCACGACCACACCCACGGGCACGCACACGACCACACCCACGGGCGCGGGCACCGGCGCGGCCTGCGCCACCGGGTGGGTCACCTCCTCGCCCCGCACTCCCACGAGACGGCCGACAAGGTCGACTCCGCTCTGGAGTCCTCCGCCCGCGGCATGCGGGCGCTGTGGGTCTCGCTCACCGTCCTCGGCGTGACGGCGCTGGCCCAGGCCGCCGTGGTGGCCGTCTCCGGGTCCGTGGCGCTGCTCGGGGACACGGTGCACAACACCGCGGACGCGCTGACCGCCGTCCCGCTCGGGATCGCCTTCGTGCTGGGACGGCGCGCGGCCACGCGCCGTTTCACCTACGGCTACGGGCGGGCCGAGGACCTGGCCGGTCTCGTGATCGTGCTGACGATCGCGGCGTCCGCGGCCTTCGCGGGCTGGACGGCCGTGGACCGGCTGCTGGATCCGCGCCCCGTCCAGCACGTCCCGGCGGTCGCCGTGGCCGCCCTCGTCGGCTTCGCCGGCAACGAGTGGGTGGCCCGCTACCGCATGCGCGTCGGCCGCTCGATCGGCTCGGCGGCGCTGGTCGCCGACGGGCTGCACGCCCGTACCGACGGCTTCACCTCGCTGGCCGTGCTGCTGGGCGCCGGAGGCTCCGCCCTCGGGTGGCAACGGGCGGACCCGGTCGTCGGGCTGCTGATCACCGCGGCCATCGCACTGGTCCTGCGGGACGCGGCCCGGGAGGTGTTCCGCCGGGTGCTGGACGCCGTCGACCCGGCCCTGGTGGACCGGGCCGAGCGGGCGCTGACCGGGGTGCCCGGGGTGCGCGGGGTGGGTGAGCTGCGGCTGCGCTGGATCGGTCACCGGCTGCGTGCCGAGGTGGCGGTCGTGGTGGACGGTGACGCGACGGTGCGCGAGGCCCACCGCATCGCCGTGGACGCCGAACACGCGCTGCTGCACGCGGTACCGCGCCTGACCGCGGCCCTGGTGCACGCGGATCCGGAACCGGCCCCGGGCGAGAGCGACCCCCATCTCCCCCTGGCCCACCACAGCGCGACCTAGGGGTGCTTGGAGGTCCAGTGCGGTCCCCGCGGTGTTCGGTGCGTGCCCTCGGCGTGCGGGATGAAGGCCCTCGTAGCGGAGCTACCTGGGCCTTTGGCCGGTGCGGCGAGGGTGCGTGCCGGGCGCCGCGGGTGCTGTGCGGGACTTCCAAAACACCCCCTGGCTCAGGAGACCCCGAGCCCCTCCAGCACCACGGCGCCCGGCAGTTCCGCGAACGCTTTGCCCGGGACCAGCAGCTTGCCGCGTCGCCGGCCGCTGCCGACGAGCACGTACGGCAGGTCGACGACGGCCGCGTCCACCAGGACGGGCCAGCCGTCCGGCAGGCCGAGCGGGGTGATGCCGCCGTACTCCATGCCGGTCTCGCCGGTGGCCGTGTCCATGGAGGCGAAGGAGGCCTTGCGGGCACCGAGCTGCCGACGCACCACGCCGTTGACGTCGACCCGGGTGGTGGACAGTACGACGCACGCGGCGAGGGTGGACTCGCCACCCCGCTTGCCCGCGACGACCACGCAGTTCGCCGACCGCTCCAGGAGGTCCTGCCCGTAGTGCTCCACGAAGGTGGCGGTGTCGGCCCACTCCGGGTCGGTGTCGACGTAGACGATCTGCTCGGCCGGGACGCTGCCGGACCAGTGGCGTACGGCGTCGGCGACCGGGGTGGTGAGTTCGT
Source organism: Streptomyces sp. SID5643 (assembly GCF_009872555.1). Lineage (NCBI taxonomy): Bacteria > Bacillati > Actinomycetota > Actinomycetes > Kitasatosporales > Streptomycetaceae > Streptomyces > Streptomyces sp. SID5643. The sequence continues at coordinate 3,126 of NZ_WWIC01000013.1, read as the reverse complement.
CGAGGCAGACGGGGGCCGGGCGGGCGTTGTCGAAGTGTCCGATGGGTGAGCGCATGGCCGCACGCTAACAACGGCGCACCGGCGGCGTCCCGGGCGTCTCAGGCCACGGGCGGCACCGAGACGGCCATGACCATCTCCATGGGCTCCTCGCCGGTGTTGCCGTAGACGTGCGGGACGTTGGCCTCGAAGTGGACGCTGGCGCCCGCGGGCACCCGGTGCTCGACGCCGTCGACGGTGAGGGTCAGTTCGCCCGCCGTGACGTGCAGCAGTTCGGTCGTGCCGGCGGGGTGCGGGTCCGACGGACTGCTCTCGCCGGGCATGAGCCGCCAGTCCCACATCTCCAGCGGGCCGGGCGCCTCGGTGCCCGCCAGGAGCCGGTTGTAGCTGCCGGCGTCGGTGTGCCACAGCCGTACGGCCTGCTCGGCCGGGACGATGCGGACGTTCGGGCCCTGCTCGTAGTCGAGCAGGGTGGTGATGCTGACGCCGAGTGCGTCGCCGATCTTGACGACGGTGCCGAGGCTGGGGTTGGTACGGGCCTGCTCGATCTGGATGAGCATACCGCGGCTAACACCCGCCCGGGCGGCGAGCACGTCCAGGGTGAAGCCGCGCACCGCGCGCCAGTGCTTGACGCTCCGCGCCAGGGACTGGGTCAACAGGTCGAGGTCCGACACATTCCGTCCAATATTATGTATGACACAGTGCAGTCGACTGCACTATGGTGTGGTTGACCTGATCGTGCACTGAACTGTACTGCGAGGTATCCGCCACCATGACAGCGCTCTTCGCCCTGGCCACCAGCCTGTTGTGGGGACTGGCCGACTTCGGCGGCGGTCTGCTGACCCGGCGCACCCCCGCGCTCACGGTGGTCGTGGTCTCGCAGTCGATCGCGGTGGTGGTGCTCGGCGCCCTTGTGGTGGCGACCGGGGGCTGGAGCGAGGCCGGGCCGCAGCTGTGGTTCGCCGTGGCGGCCGGGCTGGTCGGGCCGGTGGCGATGCTCGCGTTCTACAAGGCGCTCGCGCTGGGCCCGATGGGCGTGGTCTCGCCGCTGGGATCCATCGGTGTGGCCGTGCCGGTCGGGGTGGGCCTCCTGCTGGGCGAGCGTCCGGGCCTGCTGCAGTTCGTCGGCATCCTGGTCGCCGTCGCGGGAGTCTGCCTCGCCGGCGGCCCCCATTTCCGCGGCGCCCCCGTCCAGCGCCAGGCGATCGTCCTGACCCTGCTCGCGGCGTTCGGCTTCGGCGCGGTGATGGCGTTGATCGCGGAGGCGTCGACGACGCTGACCGGCCTGTTCCTCGCCCTGTTCGTGCAGCGGGTGACGAACGTCGCCGCCGGCGGTCTCGCGCTGTTCGTGTCGGTGCGACGCGGCGGGCCGGCCCTCCCGGCGGACGGCTTCCCCTGGCGCACCCTGCCCGCCCTCGCCTTCGTCGGTCTCGCGGACGTCGCCGCGAACGGCACGTACTCGATCGCGGCGCAGCACGGCCCGGTGACGGTCGCCGCCGTGCTGGCCTCCCTGTACCCGGTGGTGACGGCCGTGGCCGCACGGGGTGTGCTGCGCGAACGGCTGCGGGCGGTGCAGGCCGCGGGGGCCGGACTGGCCCTGGTGGGGACGGTGCTGCTGGCGTCGGGCTGACCGGTCCGTCAGGAACCCGGCTCCAGCTCCGCGAGCCCGGCCGCCGCCTCCTCGTCCAGCTCGGCCAGCCGGGCCGCCGTCTCCTCGTCCAGGTCCGCCAGCGCGCTGAGCTGCTCGGGGGTGACGCCGTCCGGTATCGGCACCGGCGCCGGGGTGCGCAGCGGTGGCTGCCAGCCGTCGGCGGGTGTCCAGCGCCGTACGACGCGGGCCGGTGCGCCCGCCACCACGGCGTGGTCGGGCACCGCGCCCCGCACGACCGCGCCCGCGGCCACCACCACGTTCCGCCCGATCCGGGCGCCCGGCAGGATCACCGCTCCGGTACCGATCCAGCAGCCGGGGCCGATCTCCACCGGCTCCATCCGCGGCCACTGCTTGCCGATCGGCTGGTGCGGATCGTCGTAGGAGTGGTTCGTGGACGTGACGTAGACGTACGGGCCGAAGTAACAGTCGTTGCCGATCGTGACCGTCGTGTCGGCGATGACGTGGCTGCCGCGGCCGAGCACGACACCGTCGCCGATGCGCAGGATCGGGTCCGGGCCGAGGTCGAGGTCGGGCATGAGACCCGCGGTGAGGGTGACCTGCTCGGCGATGATGCAGTAGGAGCCGAGGTGGATCCAGGGCTCGCCGAAGACCGTGCCGAGCGGGAAGGCGAGTCTGGTACCTGTTCCCATCGTGCCGAACCGGTAGCGGCCGGGGTGCTCGGCGGTGACGGAGCCCGTGCGCTGCGCCCAGGCCCAGCCCGCATGGACGGCGCGCTGCGCGAGGCCCCGCCGCCAGGATGAGAACGTGTTCTTGCGCTTCGGCACGAGCTCACGGTACTCAGCGGTAGCTCCACCCGCTGGGTCGGAGGCCTGTGATCTTCGCCCCACCGGGTGGCGTACGGTTTGCGCGTTGTCTACGACGCTGGGAGGCGGCCATGGATCGGCGCGCGGTGATCACGGGGATCGGCGGCAGGGAGCCGGAGATCGACGGGACGGCTTTCGTGGCGCCGACGGCGTCGGTGATCGGCGGCGTGACGCTGGGCGCGGGGGCGAGCGTCTGGTACGGAGCCGTGGTGCGCGGCGACGTCGAGGCGATCTCCGTCGGGGCGAGCAGCAACGTCCAGGACAACTGCACCCTCCACGCGGATCCGGGGTTCCCGGTGCGCGTCGGCGAGCGGGTGAGCATCGGGCACAACGCGGTGGTGCACGGGGCGACGGTCGAGGACGACTGTCTGATCGGGATGGGCGCGACGGTGCTGAACGGGGCGGTGATCGGAGCCGGGTCGCTGGTCGCCGCGCAGGCACTGGTGCCGCAGGGGATGGTGGTGCCGGCCGGCTCGCTCGTCGCCGGGGTGCCGGCCAAGGTCAAGCGGCCCTTGACGGAGGAGGAGAAGCAGGGCGTCACCCTCAACGGCACGATGTACGCCGAGTTGGCGAAGGCGCACCACGAGGTGCACGCGTAGGCGGTTCGGCGGGTGCGGGTGGGTTGTGGCTGGTCGCGCAGTTCCCCGCGCCCCT
>NZ_WWIC01000116.1:0-268 GCF_009872555.1 Streptomyces sp. SID5643 | reverse complement strand
CGGACGGCCATGAAGATGCGCGGCATGACGGGGAAGTGGAACGCCATGTGGCACTCGTCGCCGCCGCTCGGGTAGTCGCCGAAGTAGTCGACGACGTCCTCGGGCCACTGGTTGGCCTCCGCCAGCAGCACCGTGTCCGGGTACAGGGCGTCGATCTCGCGCCGGACCCGCCTGAGGAACGCGTGCGTGGCGGGCAGGTTCTCGCAGTTGGTGCCCTCGGCCGCGTAGAGATAGGGGACCGCGTCCAGCCGGAACCCGTCGATGCCCA
>NZ_WWIC01000115.1:0-1045 GCF_009872555.1 Streptomyces sp. SID5643 | reverse complement strand
CCCGCCCCCACAACCCCCCGAGCCCGCCGCTTGGGCACACAGTGCACGGGCAGCACGCTCAGCCCCCACCCCCCGGCCGCGACCGCCGCCTCCAGCACCCCCGCCTCGGGCACGGCCACCAGTCGCGCCACGGCCCACCACCACAGCGCCCCCAGCCCCAGCGCGACCCCGTGGACCCCCCAGCCCCGGTTCCCCCGGCGCACTATCCCCGCCATGGCCGCCACCCCCAGCCCGACGCTATGCAGCCACCCGGGCAGGCAGACAGGGCGCACCACGGGCACACGGGCGCACCGCACTGATCGTCCGGGCAGCTCACTTCGCTCAAGCCGCGCACGTCGCACGGGCGGCGCACGCGTCCACAGCTCACGTGTCCAGCAGCGCTCACTGGCCCCGCAGCGCACACCCGCCCCGCAGCACTCACCGGCCCCGCAGCGCTCACACGCCCGACACCGCACACGCCGTCGCCGCCACGCACCCGCGCCACACCGCGCACCCCATCGCACCGCGCGGGCATGAATGCCGCGCACCGCACGGGCATGAATGCCGGACACCGCGACGCAGTGGAGAGACTCGTGCCCGGCGCGTGTAGAGGCGCGTCACCCGCTCCCGCGCCCTCTTCTGTCACCCGTTCTCGGCCTGGAACATCCAGTGATGCTTCTCCAGGTCCGCCGTGATCCCGATGAAGATGTCCTGGCTCACCGGATCCGGCTCACCGGTCGCCTCGACCCGCTCCCGCATCCGGGCGATCACCGCGCCCAGCGCTTCGACGAGCGTGCCCACGGCGGTCGTGTCGTCGACCCACCCTTCGGGGGTCACTCCGATCCCGCTACCCACGGCCACGGTCGCGGCGCGCCCGTCAGGGGAGATCCCGAGGGCCGCTGCGCGCTCGGCCACCGTGTCGGAGTACTTCCGCGCGATGTCGACGACCTCGTCGAGCTGGAGATGCACGGAGCGGAAGCGCTGCCCCACCACGTTCCAGTGGATCTGCTTCGCCACGAGGGCGAGGTCCACCAGGTCGACCAGGGCACCTTGCAGCGCCTCGGAC
>NZ_WWIC01000114.1:0-3052 GCF_009872555.1 Streptomyces sp. SID5643 | reverse complement strand
GGGTGCTGCCGTCTCCGCCCACCGGACCTCCCCCCCGCCCTCCGGTGCCGGCGAGGCCCCCTGGGGGGAACCGGTGCGGCGCGCCCCGGTGCGCGGGAGGTCACGGGACGAGATCGGGTGGGTCAAGGCCCACGGCGGGGCCGGCGCCACCTCGCTCGCCGAAGCGCTCGGCGGGGTCGACGTGGGCGCGCGCTGGCCGGAGCCCGCGCGGGGCGAGCCGCGCCGGATCATGCTGGTCGGCCGGACGAGCGCGCGCGGACTGCGCGCCGTGTCACGGGCGTTGGGCGCGCTGCGGGAGGGCAAGGCCCCTCAGGGGATCGACCTGCTGGGTGTCGTCCTCGTCGCCGACGCCCCCGGCCGGCTCCCGCTCGGCCTGCTGCGCCGCGTCCGGGTCGTCCGCTCGGTCGCCCCCGTGCAGCGCGTGCCGTGGATCCCGGCCTGGCGCGTGGGCGGTCAGCCCGCGCGCCTGCCCCGTCAACTGAACGTCCTCGCCGACCTGTTGGGCGCCGACGGTGAAGGAACCGAAGCATGACCTCCCCCCTCACGAGCCTCGCCCTGCCCATCGGCGGGCTGCTCGCCGCCTACAACCCGACCCCCGACGCGGGCGCCATCCTCGGGGTCCTCGCCTGGTGCGCCTCGGCCGCGGGCGTCGCCGGCCTGCTCATCGTCGGCATGCAGATGGCGATCCAGCTGCGGCGCGGCGAACCGGGCGAGGGCGGCGCGTACTTCCGCGGCTTCTTCTTCGTCACCCTCGCCTGTCTGCTCGCCACGACGGCCGGCCCGATCGTCGCGTTCCTCGGTGACCTGTCCCTTCACTGAGGGACAGGCGCCTGCTCGACACCACCCCTCTCACCCGCTCCCCGCGCCCGCCGCTCACGCCGCGGCGCCGACCACCCGGAGATGCCATGTCCCTGCTCCACGAAGCCACCAACCTGCTCGCCGCCGGTGTTCCCCAGCCGCAGAGCAACGCCCCCGGCGAACTCACCAGCAAGGTCAACACCGTGCTCGGCATAGCCGCCTGGGCGGGCACCGCCGCCGGCGTCGCCGGGGTGCTGATCACCGGCACGATGATGGCCATCTCGCTCAAGCGCGGTGAGAGCTCCGAGCACATGAGCCGTCTGGGCATGGTGCTCGGCGGCTGTGTCCTGGTCGCCACGGCGGGTCCGCTGGTCGGCTTCGTCTTCAACTGAGCGCGACGACGGGACGATCGAGATGTTCACGCGCAGGGAGTACCGGGAGCCACGCCGGTACCGGTCCGATCCGTCGGAACCGTACTGGAAGCAGCGCGGCTGGCAGGTGTCGGCGGCGTTCCTCGGCGTCGTCGTCCTGCTGAGCGGGGTCGTCGCGCTGACGGCCGGCCGGGGCACCGCGGACGACGGCGCGAGCGCCCCGCCGTCGAAGGGGCCGCTGTCCGGCTCCCCGGCCCTGAAGGACGGCCGGCCCGACGGGTGCCGCACCGACGACAGCCGCGGCGACGCGATGCCCACGTCTCCGCCGGACGACGTCGACTGGCGCACCCTCGGTGTCGCGCGCGTACCCGTCTCGGCGTCGGCCGGTCCTACCCTGACCCAGGGTCCCGTGTGGTGGTGCTTCGCGCACACGCCGGCCGGGGCCGTGCTGGCCGCCCATATCATTCCCTCGCACATGAGCGGACCGGACTGGCGGACGATCGCACAGGAGCAGGTCGTGGCCGGCCCGGGCCGGGACCTGTTCGTCTTCAAGCGGTCCACCGTCCGGGACGACGCCCCGGGCGGCACCCGGGACACCGGCTCGGCCTCCGGCTCCCGCCCGGACGCCGGGTCCGGCAGCGCCTCCGCCGCGTCGTACGCCGGATTCTCGGTGCCCGCGTACACCGGCGAGGCGGCGACGGTGGAGCTGCTGCTCAAGACCGGTCAGGGCTACGCCACGACCTCCGTCGCCCTGCGCTGGAGCGGCGGCGACTGGAAGGTCCTGCCCTCCGACAACGGTGCCCTGCACACCCCGGTGAAGGCGGTCCAGGGGACCAACGGCCATCTTCTGTGGGGGGTGTGACATGGCGTGCCCTACCGGTAATCCCATCGTCGACATCGCGGTCGGATTCTTCAGTTTCCTCGGCGACCCCATCGGGACCATCGTCGAGGGCGTGGCCAACGCCGTACTCGCCGGCGCCATCGCGGTGTTCGGGGCGCTGACCACCGGCATCCCGACCCTCTCGGGGACCACCACCGCCCAGGACATCAACAGCCAGACCCAGTGGATCGTGGTGTATCTGGCGGTCGGCTCACTGCTGTTCGCGTCCGCCCGGATGGCGATCGAGCGGCGCGGCGCGGCCGGCACGACCGCGCTGAAGGGCATCCTGCGGGTCGTGCTGGTCTCGGGTGCCGCCACCACCGTGGTCACGGCCGCCGCCGCCCTCTCGGACGACTACTCCACCTACCTGTTCAACGCGGGTGCGGAGAAGCAGCTGAGCGCCGTGGGCGCCTGCTCCGACGGCAACGGCATCGAGGCCTTCCTGCTGCTGGTCCTCGCCTTCCTGCTGCTGATCGCCGGCATCATCCACACGATCCTGCTCTACATCCGGCTCGGCGTCATGATCCTGCTGCTGGGCACCCTTCCGCTGGCCGCCGCCGCGTCGATGACGGACTGGGGCGGCGGCTGGTGGCGCAAGCACCTCGGCTGGATGATCGCCTGGCTGTTGTACAAACCGGCGGCCGGGCTGGTGCTGTACGCGGGCTCGGCCATGATCAGCTCGGGCCGGGACGGCGGCAGCGACATCAACGAACGCATCGCCGGTATCGGCGTGATGCTGCTGTCCGCCGTCGCCCTGCCCGCCCTGCTGAAGCTCGTCGTGCCCGCCACCGCCGCACTCGGCGGGGCGTCCGCGATGTCCGGGGCGATGTCCACGGTCGGCGGGTCCCTGGCGTCCGGAGCCCGGTCGCTCGGCACCAGCGGCGGCAGCGGCGGGCAGAGCGGTCCTCGGGGCGCGTCGGGGGCGTCCGGTTCGGGCGGCTCGGGCGGCTCGCAGGGCGCGTCCGGGGCCTCCGCCGCGCCGGGCGCGCCCGGTCCCGGCAGC
>NZ_WWIC01000113.1:0-6330 GCF_009872555.1 Streptomyces sp. SID5643 | reverse complement strand
CGGCCCGGGGCAGGGTGGTGGGGTGTCGTGAGGTGTGGTGCGGGGCAGTTCGGTCACTTCCCTGATGCAGCGTGCCGGGGCTTGTCAGCGCGGATGGCCGCCGCTGCTCGGGTTTGCCGCCCGGGGCAGGGTGGTGGGGTGTCGTGGTGGGCGGGTCCCGCCGGGACGGCGGCCCTCTGGGGGAGCGGGGCGGATGGGGTGTTCAGTGCGCGTTCGTCGTCCTCGGTGTCGAACGGACGCGGCCGGCGGGCCGCCGGCCGCGTCCGCGCCTCTGCCGGGGCGGTCCCCGCAGACGCGGGGGCGTGGCGTCAAGGGGATCCGCCGATTGCCTGCGGCCTGATCCGGACGACAGGCTTTAGTGCTCTTGCCAGCCCTGTGCGTGCAGGGCCTGCCGCAAGGGCGTGGTCCGGCCGGGTGCGACGCTGATGTGGACCACGGCGGCGGGCCGGCCCGCGGCGTGCTCGAGGTGGATGTCCTCGATGTTGACGCCCGCGCGGCCGGCGTCCGAGAACAGCCGGGCCAGCTCACCCGGCTGGTCCCCGATCCTGACGGTCACCACCTCGAACCGTTCGGGCCGGGTGCCGTGTCCGTCGGGGATCCGGGCCCGGCCCGACCTGCCTTTGCGCAGCATGGCCTCGACGGTTTGCGCGCCGCTGCGGCGCTTGTCCTCGTCCATCGCGGCGATGGCGCGCAGCCCCACGACCATCCGGTCCAGGTCGCCGCCCAGTTCCTCGAGCAGGTCGGCCACGACGGCGGCGTTGGCGCTCAGGGTGTCCAGCCACAGCGCGGGGTCCGCCTCGGCGATCCGGGTGAGGTCCCGCAGGCCCGGCCCCGCCAGGCTCACTTCGCGTTCCCCGGCGTTCTCCAGTCGCATCGCGATCAGGCTCGCCACGACATGAGGCACGTGGGAAACCAGGGCGACCGCCCGGTCGTGCGCGGATGCCTGCATCAGGACGGGTACGGCGCCGCACAGGGCCACCAGTTCCAGGGCCGTGTTGAGCGTTTCGGTACCGGTGTCCGCCGTCGGCGTGAGGACCCACATGCGTCCCTCGAACAGATCGGCCCGGCCGGTCAGCGGGCCACTACGCGTGGCGCCGGCCACCGGATGGCCGCCGATGTACCGGGACATGTCGCAGTCGAGGGCGAGAACGTCGTGCTGCGGCTCCGCTTTGACACTGGCCACATCCGTGTAGTGGCGCGCCGCACCCTGCGCCTGAACATCCGCCAGCACACCGCCGACCAGGGGCGGCGGCACCGCCAGCACCGCCAGGTCGACGGCCTCCGAGGGCGGCCGCTGCGTTCCGGCCCCCCGTGCGGCGGCCGTCCGTGCCGCCGCCGGGTCGGCATCCCGTAGGTGCACTGTCACACCCCGCGCGCGCAGTGCCAGCGCGACGGAGGTTCCCATGAGTCCTGTGCCGATCACCAACGCGGAGTGCATAACAGCGCAAGTCCATTCCCTTGGCCGGCCACCCGGTCGTTCGGGACCTCCGGGACCATAGACGGCGGCCGGGGCCGGGTGAAAGGCCACACGGGCCTCGAACATCCGGTGCCGGGCGGGGAACCACGACCAGCCACGCCCCCACGTCCTCGGACGGAATTCACAGCACGTCGTTTTCCGCGCCGGTAACGGAAAGAGTAATTCCGGATTTCCGGATACTCACTTCGCCCTTCTGGGGGCGGTGCCCCGTGGTGTTACCCTCCGGTCTGATGTTCGGATTGTCGGCGGGTCGTGGGGATTTCCACCTCGCAGATGGAGGGTCGGGGGGAATGACTGGCACGTCCATGCGCCGGACCGGTTCCCGCTATCCGGGGGCGAGGGTGACGTCGGTGTCGCTCGCGCTGCGCTGGGCGGCGTCGCGGTTCAGCTTCGTCGAGGAGGAGGTGGCGGGGCTGCGGCCGTTGGTACGACCGGGCGCCGTGTGCCTCGACATAGGTGCCGAGTACGGCCTCTACACCTGGACCCTGTCGGCACTGGCCGGCCCTTCCGGCGCCGTGTACAGCGTCGAGCCGCTGCACGGTCCCGCGCAGTGGCTGCGTACCACGGCGGCGGCCCTGGGCTGCGGCAACGTCACCGTGCACCGCACCGCGCTCGGCGAGCGGGCACGCCGGCGGGGCACGATGAGTCTGCCCCGGCGCAGACTGCTGCCCGTCCACGGGCGCGCCTACCTCACCGAGGGCGCGTCGGGGCCCGGCCCCAACGCGGAATTCGCCCGGTCCCGTCCGGTGACCACTTCGGTGCGCACGGTGGACGGTCTGTGCCGCAGCATGGGTGTGGAGCGCGTCGACTTCATCAAGGCCGACGTCGAAGGGGCGGAGGCGGCCGTGCTGTCAGGCGCCCGGGCCACGCTGCTGCGCCACCGGCCCGTCCTCCTGCTGGAGATCGAGGACCGTCACCTCGCGAAGTACGGCATGGAGCCGGCCGGTCTCGTGCGCCGCCTGACCGCTCTCGGCTACGGCATGTACCGCTGGCGGAACCGGAGTTGGCAGCCCGTGGCCGAGGTCACGGACGACTGCCGCAACTACCTCTTCACAGCACGACCGATTCACACTCGCTGAAGGACTGACACACCCATGGGGTCCACCCTCGTCATCACCAACGACTTCCCGCCCCGCCAGGGCGGGATCGAGACATTCGTGCACGCCATGGTCACACGTATGCCGCACGACGGCGTCGTCGTCTACACCTCGCACGAGCCGGGCGGCACTGACTATGACGCGACTCTTCCGTTTCAGGTCGTACGGGACTCCACAGGCATGCTCCTGCCGACCCGGCGGGTCACCAGGAGAGCCGTCGAGTTAGCAAGAGCCCACGGCTGTGACCGGGTCTGGTTCGGAGCGGCGGCGCCGCTCGCCCTGATGGCACCGGCCCTGCGCCGCAGTGGCATACGGCGCATGGTGGCGACCACTCACGGTCATGAGATCTGGTGGGCCAGGATTCCCGGCGCACGCCGGATGATGCGGCGGATCGGCGACGGCGTGGACGTGGTCACCTACCTCGGCCAGTACACCCGCGACCGGATCGCGCCTGCCCTGGGCCCGCACGCGCGGCTGAGCCGCCTCGTTCCCGGTGTCGACGCCGACGTCTACCGGCCCCGAGACAGCACCGCCGCCGGCCTGCGCACCGAACTCGGGCTGCAGGGCAAGCGGGTGATCGTGTGCGTGGCCAGGATGGTCCCGCGCAAGGGCCAGGACATGCTGATCCGCGCCCTGCCCCTGATCCGGCGCGAGGTCCCGGACGCGGTGCTGCTGCTGGTCGGCCAGGGTCCCGACGAGGCGCGGCTGCGCAGGCTGGCCCGGCGCCACATCGACGACGGCGCGGTCGTCTTCGCGGGCGGTAAGACGCACTCCGAAACGCCGCGTTACTACGCCGCCGCGGACGTCTTCGCGATGCCGTGCCGCACCCGCAAGGCCGGTCTGGAGGCGGAGGGGCTCGGGATCGTGTTCCTGGAGGCGTCGGCGAGCGGTCTGCCGGTGGTCGTCGGCGATTCCGGCGGTGCTCCGGACACCGTGCTCGACGGCCAAACCGGCAGCGTCGTGGACGGCACCGACCCGGCGGCGGTGGCGGGCGCGCTGACCCGGATACTGCTCGACGCCGACCGGGCGGCCGGGATGGGCGCGGCGGGCCGCCGGTGGGCCCGGGACGTCTGGTCCTGGGACGCGTCGGCCCGTCATCTGACCGATCTGCTGACACCCGAGCGCGCTCTGGAGACGGTGCTCGGCCAGGAGTAACCGTTCCTGTGCCAGGTCTGTACCGGCCGTGGGTCCTCGGGACGGGGCGTGGGCCGTGGTGCCCGGCCGGGCACCGTCAGCCGTGGCCGGTGGCCGGTGGCCGGCACGCCGGGGACGTCGATGGTCGCCACCGGCGGCGGTTGCGCGCTGGGAGGCGGTCCGCGCGCAGGGACTGCGCTACGGGCGGTCCCAGCTGGATGCGTTGCATCACGCCGCGTTCGAGGAGGCGGTGCGGGACCTGATGCGCCGCGATGGCTGCCAGGACGCGCAGCGGGTCGGCGGGGGCGGCGACCTGGGGGCGGACGTGAAAGCCACCGACCCGATCGGGCGGCGCCGGGTGATCCCGTGCATCCACCGCCGTAACGGCGCCCGGGGCTCGGCCGTGGGCACGCCGGATCTGCCGGTTCTCAACGGGACGGCCCGGCCGGTCGACGGTGCGGACGTCGCGGTGATCGTGACGAACGGCAGGGTGACCGGGCCGGCCGTCACCTTCGCCAAGGAGCAGCGGCTGCATGGGGTGGACCGCCGCAGGCCGGCGGTGTTGGCCTTGGGATCCCGGCCGCTGCGGGAGCTGTTGCGGGCCGTTCCGCCCCCGAGGCGGCCCACGTCTCCGGGGTGAGCTGCGGAGCTTGGCAGGCTGCCCCCCTGTGGTGGAGCGGGACCCGGCACAATTTGCCCGGTCCCGCTCCACCACAAGGCCCCGTTCTCCGTGCCTCGGCGCATGGCCTGACCCGCCACCGTCGCGCCGCGGGCAGGTGAGGTCGAGGTGCTGCTCGACCCATCCGGCTGGTACCAACTGCGCCGGCTGCGTGCCCAGTTGGGCGGCCGGGGCGAGCCCGTGGCCAGGGCAGGGTTCCATGGCAACCATGGTGCGTCGAGGATCGTCTCCCCCTGCCGTTGTCGCCGTTGTCGCCATAGTCGTCGCTGTCGTGTTCGCAGCACTCACTTCGTGTTCCTCGGATTCTTCTACCAGGTCGCCCGCTGAGGGCCGTTCCGGCGGGTCCGACACCGGGACATCGGCCTCCCGTACCCCGGCGCCGGCCACACCGTCGCCCTCTTCGACCGGGCTGTGCGCCGATGGGAGGTGTGAGATCAAGGTCGCCGTGGGGGACGTTGTGACGGTGCCGGGAACGTACGGGCTCGGGCCGATCGAGGTGACGGCTGTCAGGGACGGCCAGGTCGAGATGGCCGCGCAGCTGACGGGGCCTGGTTTCAGCGTTTCGGGCTGTTCCGGTGGGGGCGGCGTTTCTTCCGGTGGCAGAGGCGGTGTCCGGCTCACCTGCGGTGAGGGGCCCGCTGCCACCATCAACGACGCCATGAGCTTGAAGGTCGCTGAGGTTGTGGACAAGGCCGCCGTCCTGCGTATCGAACCCGCCGGGTGACCGGAGAAGCATCGCCCGCCGTATCAACAGCCTTCTCACCGCGGACGACCGCCCTCCCCTCTGGGACAGCCGGCCTGCTCGTCCTACCCCGCCCGGTGCGTACACCTCCTCAGGCACAAGAGGAGTGAGTCGACTGCGAGCGTCGGCAGACGATCCCCGAGCAGATGGGCACCGCGAAACGCTGATACGGCGGCACGTGTCGTCAGGGAAGCTGACTGTGAGCAAGGGGCGGCCGACCCCGCTTCGGGGCGGCCTGCCATCTCCTGCCGCGGAGTGGCGGGTCAGTGCCCTGGTGGTTCAGCTCGAGCCACGTCTGCCGGCCCGAGCGATGGGGCCGAGGGAGGCCGGCTTCACAACTGCCGGCGCCGTTGACGAGAAGGCCGTCGTCGGCACCCTGTTCCTGGACCGCCCCAGCAATGGCAATGGCAATGGCCATGGGCGAAGCGGTGAGCAGGGTGCCGATTCGAGCGGCTCTGGGCTGCTGGTCCTCGCGGTCGATGTCCCACACGAGGCGAGGGTGGTGTGATCCGGGCAGCGGGGGTGCCCAGTCGGCACCGCGCGGGGGTCTCGCTGTCAGGCGGCTTCTTCCCACCGGCTGGGGGAGTCGTCGTCCTCGTCGGGTTGACGGGCGGTCTTCTCGCGGGTGGTCCCGCTGGCCGTCCTTGTCGCCTCACCAGTGCTGCTGATAGCAGGAGCGCCGATCCGCCGCCGCTATTCCGCTACGTCTACCGCGATGAGGCCACGCAGATCCTGGACAAGGAGCGAGGTTGGGTCAGCGGCCACTACTTCGTGGTCACCGTGCTGGCCATGGCTTTGGACCGAGATGGCGTGATGCTGCCGCGAGCGCGGCCGGCCGACGTTGCGCGGCGAGGGGTGACCTTCGGCCTGCTGGGCGTGGTGCCGCTCATGGTGGCGACCTTGAGTATCAGCGGCCACAGCGACCGGGAAGAGTTCCTGGCCGTCGTCGGTGGTATTGCCGGACTCTTCGGTCTCGGCCTGGTTGTGGTCGGTGCTGGCTTCTGGTGGGCCAGCGCGGGGGACATCCGACGCCTGCGGGACTGGCGCGCAACATCAAGAAGTGTTCGATCCTCAACGCGGCACTGATAGACAAGGTCAACAAGAACGACGGTGAGGGACGCCTGGAGTACGAGGGCGTCGCCATCAGGACCGGCGGGCGCCCGCGCAGGTTAAGACCGTGTCCTACGTGGTGAGGCGGACG